>NZ_JAPHOT010000001.1:0-300000 GCF_026191115.1 Legionella sp. PATHC035
TTTTTGATTTTTACTTGGAAATGGCGCGCCCGGAAGGATTCGAACCTCCGACCCCCTGGTTCGTAGCCAGATACTCTATCCAACTGAGCTACGGGCGCGTTGACTGGCGGAGAGAGAGGGATTCGAACCCTCGATGGGATTTCTCCCATACTCCCTTAGCAGGGGAGCGCCTTCGACCACTCGGCCATCTCTCCAATCAATGGCTGGGGAGTATATCAGGTATTTTGATGCCGTCAATATGAATTATTTATAAATTGCAGCGTAAAGTTGATAGACTAAGTCTTGAGTTGCTTGAAATGATCTATAGTTAATCAGTATGCGCGCATTTTTTTGCTAAACAAATGGTACTTACTTATTCAAAAGTTAATTTAATAATTTTATATTTTAATGACTTATAAAAATTCCAAATTCTTATGATTACTGCTACTCTTTATCATTTATAAATCAGAACCAGTGTCAGTGGAGAGTAATGGCGTTAAGTTAAAAGATTTTCGTTCTTTTTGTTATCTCCATGAGGACATGCAACGCGTTGAGAATTGCCAATTGAAATGGAACTCGTTGCAGTGATGTGACCGCAATTAAAATAAGGAGGATCGATGAAACAGAAGTCGAATTTACATGGTCGAGAGGTGTATGTAGTTGATGGAAATCGAACACCATTTCTCAAAGCCAAGGGAATAGGTCCTTTTTCTGGATCTGATTTAGCGGTAGCTGCAGGGATGACTTTATTAAACCGCCAGCCTTTTGCTCCAACTGAGTTGGATGAAGTGATTATTGGCTGCGCCATGCCTAGTCCAGATGAGGCAAATATTGCTCGAGTTGTCTCTTTACGGTTGGGATGTGGTAACAGCGTACCTGCTTTTACAGTGATGAGAAATTGTGCTTCTGGAATGCAGGCACTCGATAATGCAGCTATCCAAATTGCGAGTGGGCGCAGTGATTTAATTCTTGCAGGTGGTACTGATGCGATGAGTCATGCTCCTTTATTGTTCAATCAAAAAATGGCATCTTGGCTAGCCAATTGGTATGCTGCTAAGAGTATGGGACAAAAATTAGGCCTTATCACACAATTCAGACCTGCTTATCTTGCTCCTGTTATTGCTTTACTGCGTGGTCTTACAGATCCCATTGTTGGCATGAACATGGGACAAACAGCTGAAAAAGTTGCTTTCCGTTTTCATCTTTCTCGTGAACAAATGGATGAGTTTGCCAATCAAAGTCATTTAAGACTTGCAAAAGCCTATAACGAAAATAGAATGACAGAGGTATCACCGCTTATTGATTATAAAGGAAAAATTTATCCACAAGATGATGGCTTAAGAGCGGACTCAACAGTGGAAAAATTAGCCAAGTTAAAGCCTTTTTTTGATAAAAAATATGGAATGGTGACCGCAGGCAATAGTTCGCAAATAACGGATGGGGCTTGCTTATTACTATTAGCGAGTGCTGAAGCAGTCAAAAAGCATGGATTAAAAGTAATAGGTAGAATTGTCGACTCACAATGGTCTGCGCTTGATCCTTCTCAAATGGGGCTTGGTCCTGTTCATGCTGTAACACCTATTTTACAAAGACAAAAATTAAAAATGGAAGATATAGACAGTTGGGAAATCAACGAAGCGTTTGCTGCACAAGTTCTGGGTTGCGTTGCGGCTTGGAATGACGATGAGTATTGCCGCACTCAATTAGGTCTAGAAAAAGCCCTAGGTGGTCCTTCTTTAGAAAAACTTAATCGTGATGGAGGAGCAATTGCAGCTGGGCATCCAATTGGTGCAAGCGGTGCGCGTATTGTCTTGCACGTTTTAAAATCATTAGAACAAAGAAATGAGTCGCGAGGTATGGCTTCTATCTGTATCGGTGGAGGACAGGGCGGGGCAATGTATCTTGAACGAGTGACTGAGGTGAAAGGACATGAATAATTACAAACATTGGGACTTGCAACGAGACAGTGACAATATTCTGTGGTTAGGCCTAGACAGAAAAGATACGACTGTGAACAGTATTAATGAGGAAGTATTGGATGAACTGAATAGTCTGCTTCATGAAATATCACAGGATAAAACCGCTGTTGGTTTGATTGTTTATTCAGCTAAAGAAAAAGGTTTTATCGCTGGTGCGGATGTCAATGCTTTTTCAAAATTTGAAACTCCATCCCAGGCTGTAGATTTCCTGCGTAAAGGTCAAGCAGTGTTTGCTCGGCTACAGGCTCTAACAATTCCTAGCGTTGCTATGATAGACGGTTTCTGTATGGGCGGTGGTTATGAGTTGGCTTTGGCCTGTACCTATCGAGTCGCTAGCGATGAAAAAGATACCCGTATCGGCTTGCCTGAAGTGATGTTGGGTATACATCCTGGCTGGGGTGGCTCGGTACGTCTACCTCAGTTAATCGGTGGTTTCAATGCTCTGTCACAAATTATTTTAACCGGAAGTGCAGTACCTGCAGCAAAAGCCAAGAGTTTAGGAATGGTTGATGATGTAGTGCCAATACGTCAGTTGAAACGAGCTGCGGTCTATTTTATTAAAAATAAACCAGCGAAACATAAACCTTCATTTGTACAGGGATTAACGAATAAGGCGTGGCTGAGAAAGCCTATTGCTGCTTTAATGCGACGCAATGTGGCTAAGCGAGTACGAAAAGAACATTACCCAGCACCTTATGCCATTATTGATCTGTGGGAAAAAGAAGGGGGTATGGGTGATAGGGCTTATTTAAAGGAAATAGACTCTGTAGAGCATTTAGTATCAACAGGCATTACTTCAAAAAATTTAATTCGCGCTTTTTCATTACGCGAGCGTTTAAAAGGTTTTGCAAAAGGTAGTGATTTTAAGGCGAATCATATCCATGTTATTGGTGCAGGTGTAATGGGTGGCGATATTGCTGCTTGGTGCGCACTACGTGGATTGCGAGTCACCTTACAAGATCAATCGTACGATAAAATTGCTCCTGCGATTGGTCGTGCTCATGCTTTGTATAAGAAAAAATTACGTAAACCTCGACTTATTCAGGCTGCGATGGATAATTTAATCCCTGATCCCGAAGGACACGGAATCGCAAGAGCTGATGTCATTATTGAAGCGGTTTTCGAAAATCTTGCAGTAAAACAAGAAATCATGAAAAAAGTTGAAAAACTTGCTAAAAAAGATGCCATTATCGCAACCAATACATCCAGCATACCTCTAGATGAAATGAGTAGTGTAATGAGCAATCCTAATCGTCTGGTTGGAATTCATTTCTTTAATCCAGTTGCCAAGATGGATTTGGTTGAGGTAGTGAGTAGTGCACAAACCGCTAAAAAAGTTGAAGTTAATTCGTGCGCTTTTGTTAATCAAATTGGCAAGTTACCATTACCCGTTAAATCCAGCCCAGGATTTTTAGTCAATCGAGTCTTAATGCCTTATCTCATGGAGTGTGTTCAATTATTGGATGAGGGGTATAGTGCTGAAACTATTGATGAAGCAGCCCTGTCATTTGGTATGTTCATGGGGCCAGTCGAGCTGGCAGATACCGTAGGACTGGATGTTGGTTTAGCTGTTGCAGAAAATCTGACAAGTCATTTTGGCGGAACGGTTCCGCAAAGACTACGTGATATGGTTAAAGAAGGCAAACTGGGTCGTAAAACAGGCCAAGGTATCTATCAATATAAAAATGGTAAACCAATTAAAAAACAGCCTAGCACACCAATTGATCCCCATATTGCCGATCGGTTAATTCTAAGAATGGTCAATGAGTCAGCTGCCTGTTTGCGTGAAGGTGTGGTTGCTGATGCGGATTTACTTGATGCCGGCATGATTTTCGCTACAGGATTTGCTCCATTTCGTGGCGGCCCTATGAACTACGCCAAGGATTTTGGAACAAATAATTTAGAAAATTTATTCAAGACCCTTGAATCCAAATATGGTAAGCGTTTTAAAGTAGATGAAAGTTTATGATCTGTTTCTGCGGTTTTTTTAAAATATAATCAGAAGTCATTCTGGGTGCAACGAGGGCTCCCCATGCTTTAGCATGGATAAATCAATGGGACAACCCTCGTTGCGCCCGAGATGACAGCAAAAATCTCCAATTGTTCTGCATTAATCCGGATTACTAAGATGGATAAAACATTGCAAATGTTCTTAAACAAAAAAAGGCTATTTTTTTTAATTTTCTTAGAGTTCTTTTGCATCTGTTTTTCTTATGCAACAACCTTAGTTTTACCTGCAGCTGGAGACGTTGTTGGAGAAGTTCAATACACACTATCGGAAGCAAATGAAACGATAGATGAGATAGGAAAGCGTTTTGATGTTGGTTTTTATGAAATTCTCAGAGCAAATCCTCAACTCAATTCCCAGCATGTGATCGGTAATTCTCGGCTTGTTATCCCAGCACAGTACATCTTGCCTAGTGTCCCTAGAAAAGGGATTGTTATTAATCTCGCTGAATATCGACTGTATTATTTTCCTAAACATGAGAACGTGGTGATTACTTTCCCTGTTGGTATTGGTCGAAAAGGTTGGAGTACTCCCTTGGGGATAACCAAAATTATTGCAAAAGAGGCAAATCCTAAATGGCGTCCAACAGAAAATCTTCGTGCTGAAGCAGAAAAAAATGGTGATTTTCTTCCTGATGAGTTTCCTTCAGGGCCTTATAATCCTCTCGGTCAATATGCTCTGAGGCTGCAATGGCCAACCTTTTTAATTCACGGTACAAACAGACTCGATGGTATTGGTATGCGTGTCAGTGCGGGATGCATTCGTATGTTTCCCGATGATATCGAATATCTTTTTCGTGTGGTTCCAATAGGAACACCGGTCCGGGTCATCAACGAACCAGTAAAAATTGGAAAACATGAAGGAGGCTGGGTAATACAAATGCATCCTCTTTTGAGTGAACAACATAATGAATCCTTACAATCAGAACTACAAAATCAATTAAGAATTCACAATCTCATCAGCGTCAATAACAACAAAATAATTCAAAATGAGCTCGCATATCCTACAGGCTTAATACGAAAAATTGAGTAAAAGAGCTACCCTTGTATTCGGATCATACGGATTACACGATTTAAAATAATTTATCCGCTTTTTGATTCATGTGATATGAACGGTGCTCTATCTTGACTACAGTATTTCAAAAGGAGATGGCTGATGAGCAAGATGATTAAAGCCGCCACAATATCGATGACATAATGCCAGCCCAGTAAAACGCAGGATGCGATAAGCAATACATTGATTATCATCAAGATAAAATAAGGAATTGGCCATTCTCTTAGCAAGTTCACACATAATATTGCCCATATTGTATGAAAGGAGGGAAGAGCTATTAATCCACCCTCATTTGTAGTTGGATGAATATAATGGTGGATTTGTCTGAATTTAAGACCAGTATCTATTTGCTCAGGGGAAAATAAAGGACTGTTGATGACACTTGCTGGAGCAGTTGTTGGAAAGAAGTAATAAATGACAAAACCAATTAAAACGGTAGACAACATATAAAAATAATACTCTCTGATCAGATGAAAACGACATGTAATAATGATTAACATAGGTAAAATGCTCATTTGGTAAGGCAGGGTGTCATAAATTTTACCTAATACGTATTTAAAGTGAGGATGGTTATCTGTCCAGATTAAAACTTTTTCCATATGGATAGATAAGTGCCTTTCGAAGGCAACGATAGAGTGATCAATTGCAGGAAAAGGGGTTAATTGTACTGCATTGGTTGCGATGGCCACGACACTCATAACCATAAAAAGATAAATCAACTCTCTTCCAGCTTGTACAAACTTACTGCTTTTGGGAAAATAAAGAATTAATCCAAGATTCATAAGAATTAATGTTAATGCTAAATAAGGTATACCTTCAGGAAAGTAGTTATTACCTGGATATTTATAAAATAAAGAGTTGATTAAAAAGGAAATAGAGGATAATGCCAGAATCAATCCGGCACAAAACATAATCGAGCGTGATGATACCTGACTCATTTAGGAGATTATTCAACCGTTTCTAAAAGCTGTTGCTTTTGCTTTATTGCATGAAAAATCTCTTCTCTATGCACATTCACCGATCTTGGCGCGTCAACACCGAACTTAATATTTCCATGTTCTTGTGTTTTAAAAGCTAAAATTTTAACAGTAGCATCACCAATATGAATTATTAAAGGTTCTTCAAACTGAAGAGAAATTATATCCATTAAAAACCTCTGTGACTTTTAGATAAGTTGATTGTAAAATCAATAATATTTTCTTACTGCACGGTAACCTAATTCATAGATACTTGTCACTAAAAAATTAATACAAATCTATAAAAATTAACTTCATTCCCGTTGTTCTTCAGTTTACCTAGAAAATTCGTCACTTTTTAATCGAATCATAATTGTATGATGTACTTAAAATGGTTATAATTGGCAGCTTTTTTTATAAACCTTGCCTTACTGTTGTTTTTGATGACAGGAGGCTTCATCCACAAGGAGAAATCATGAGACATTATGAAATTATGTTTCTTGTGCACCCGGATCAAAGCGAACAAGTACCAGCAATGGTTGAGCGCTATGAAGGGATCATAAGCAAGCACAATGGTGTGATCCACCGAAAAGAGGACTTAGGTCGTCGTCAATTAGCTTACCCAATAAGTGATGTTCATAAAGCGCACTACATTCTTATGAATATTGAGTGTAGTCTTGAAGCTCTGGAAGAAATTAAAAATGCATTCAAATACAATGATGCAATTATTAGAAACTTAATTACTCGTCAAAAACAAGCGATCACTACTGAATCTGTTTTGATGAAGAAAGAAAAAGAAACCAGATCGGCTTAAGAGGAGTCTTATTTATGTCAGCTTATTTTCGTAGAAAAAAAATGTGCCGTTTCAGTGCTGAAGGCGGTAATGAGATTGATTATAAAGATATCAATTTATTGAAAAATTACATTTCTGAAACCGGAAAAATTGTACCAAGTCGTATTACTGGTACACAAACTCGTTTTCAAAGACAATTAGCAAGAGCAATTATGCAAGCCAGATTTCTTGGTCTGTTGCCTTATTGTGATAGCCATAAATAAATAATAATGATGCGAGCAGGCAATTTTATAACAAGACAATGTAAGGTAATACTTGAAAGTAAGCAGCAAGCGATTCTTTATGCTGTTATTTTTTCAGTGTTACCTTTCGCCTCTTGGCTTTCAGTTGCTTTAGTTAGTTTAGTAACCTTAAGAAAGGGTGCAAAATCTGGTTTTGATGTTTTGTTGCCTGCGCTTATTATTCATTCTGTTCCACTGATGATGTTAATTCCATTATCCGGAGCAATAATTAATACCCTAATTGCTTATTTGCCCTGTTATTTTGCAGCTTTGAGTTTGCGAAATACTGAAAAGTGGCAAGCAGTAGCCGGGGTATTTTTTGTGCTGGCCTTTTTGGGATGTTTGTTCCTTCAACTTTTAGCGCCTGGTTTTATTGTGGAGCAATATAATCAATTTAAATTGATTTTGACACAATACCAGGAAGTGGTTGATTCTGCTCTGAGTGGCATAAGTTCATTAATTTTGGCTCAGTTATTCTTCGGCATTCAGATATTAAGCGTCATTGTTTCTGCAACAATTTCCTTGATGTTTGCACGAGCAATGCAAGCCAAATTATTTTTACCTGGTGGTTTCAGGAATGAGCTCATGGCATTTCGAAGTGGTAGACTCTCATTTTTAGTTTTCTTGGGTGTTTCGTTGGCAACTTTTTATGAAATTCCCTTGGCTATGAATGTCCTTCCAATAGTGCTGTGTTATTTCTTGGCTTCTGGATTTGGTCTGGTTTATTTTATTTTCTCTCGTAAGAGACAAGTTAAGGTATTCATTTTATTAATGTTATTAATGTTAGTGAAACCAACTTTTGTATTATGTGCCTGCATTGTCCTTGGTTCATTAGATAGTTTAGTTAATTTTAGATCGTATTTACCTTCAAGGGTTGGCGAATCAATTTAAGGGGTTATTAAGATGGAAGTTATCTTATTAGAAAAAGTGAGAAATTTAGGTAACCTGGGTGATAAAGTAAATGTAAAATCAGGTTATGGCCGTAATTTTTTAATACCACAAAATAAAGCGGTATTTGCAACACCAAAGAATATCGAGATGTTCGAAAAACGTCGAGCTGAGCTTGAAAAAAAGGCACAACAATCTTTTGCTACTGCTGAGCAACGTGCTGCTAAATTAAATGACACCAATTTAGTTATTAGCGCCATGGCGAGCGATGAAGGTAAATTATATGGTTCCGTTGGTATTAATGAAATCAAAGATGCTTTAACTGAAAAAGGCATTGATGTAGTCAAACGTGAAATCGTAATGCCTGAAGGTCCTCTTCACTCAATCGGTAGTTTTGTAGTTGAGATACATGTTCACAGCGATGTTGTTGCTAAATTGCATGTAGAAATTATTCCAGCTAAGTAAATATCTCTAGTATCGTAACCCGGGTGAAGCGAGAGCTAGCCCGGGTTTTCCAAGCTAATAATCGTTCAAGCATGCACCCTGAATTGTTCTTTGTTTCAAATATCACATTAAAATAATTCTATAAAGTGCAAGTAAGGCAATTACTGTATTCAAAATGGCCCAAATATAAGAAACATATAATCCTTTGTACCCACTGTAGTAGGCATATATCGCAACAAACGTACTCCCTGAAAAAAATATCCACTTATCATTGTAGGCAAAACCCATAGAAAGCAAGGCAATTCCGAAAATTCCCAAAATTAAAAATACACTACTTTCTTTTCCAAACATTAAATAAAATGTGAGTAGTTGGCAGCACAATAATATGGGTAAGAAAAACTGAGTATATGGGCCACTTCCTAATAAAATAGCCGCATGCCCTGCGATAAGAATTATTTGAAGTGCTATAAAAAAAAGCAATCTGAAATAGATTGCCGTTATAAGTAATGCAACACCGCCAATAAAATAATGCAATTGAGAATGAAGTTTGGGTGGAGTCGTCCCAAAATACTTCAAAAGACCGTACACTATAATGAGGGAGCCAATGACTCCCAAAAAAATAAATATTTTTTTAGCCACATATCACCATTTTAAATAAATCCCTTTTGCTACTGACTCTTGTATAATTGTGCCTTGAGGTTTATTAAATGAAATCCAATAATTTCCCATATTACTTAGGGCAAATTTAACCCGTGGATATTGGCATACTTCTAATACATTTCGGCAGTCAACGAGAGTAGTCTTTTCATCGGTGCGTTTATAACACTTAAAATTTAAATTTTTGACATCAGAGGCAAATGCACCCCAATTCAGTGGATCTAATGTAGCATGTAATGGAGGGCTCATAAATGCCTCCTCGGTATTGACACGTTCTAATTCGATTCTAGAGTCAGAATGATTTTGTATTAAATAGTAAGATTGATTTCCTGTCTCATTTAAAATTAGATAATTTTGACTATAACCAAAACCTACAACTTCACAACCCCTTGGAAATGTACTTGCTGCTTGTGTGGAGCTTATAAGAATAATGGAGAAAACAAAAGATTTATTGAACTGATGAAATAAAGACATAACTACCTCAATAAGTAAAATTTGGGGGTTATTTTAATCATAAAAAATACAAAGTCTATCCTACAATAAAAAAATAGCAGCGCTATTCCTTATGAGCGGAAATTTTTGCCTTAATCATCGGGTAATAAGTTCTATAAAAACTTAAAAAAAGATACATCCCAACATATGCTAAAGAAAGGCTAAGGCAAATAATGTTTGTATTTGGATAGCTAATGAGTAAAAAAATCGAACTCACTGCATAAATGGCGGAGCAAATATGCATCAATATCTTTAATATTCTCGAATCTGTTAAATAATCAAGTCTCGAGGGATAAACATATTTTACAGGGACAAAAATAAGTATGGAAAGAATAGTTAATATAACGGCATTTGTTGTCGCCGACGTGTTAAAAATAAACATATATAAAATGGTAATATTCCAGTAGCAAGGAAAACCTTTAAAAAAATGATCTGGCGTTTTTGCATCAGACTGACAAAATTGATAGGCAGAAGTAATTGAAACTGCTGCAATTATGAAGACTGAATAGTTAGGCGGAAGCATGCCCGGTTTGACGAGCAAGAAAAAGCAAGGGGTTATTACGTAATTCAAGTAATCAACAATATTATCCAGAAGGGCGCCGTCTATTTGAGGTAAAATTTTCCTTATGTTAAACAAACGAGCAAGACTTCCATCAACTGCATCAATAACAACCGTGATAAGCATAAGCCATAAAGCAAAAATATATTCGTGTTGATACATTTTTACCAATGAAAAGATACCAATACACGCTGCACTTGCAGTAAAGACGTGCACTGACCAAGCTGCTACGTATTGTAATGGATGGAATTGCTGTTTGCTTAAATTCATTAATTATCCTAGTGTTAATAAAAAAAATTGCCTAAAAGCATTATCTCTTAAATTGGGTTTCTTAAAATATTTAAATAATTGTATTCATATATTGAGTTAAACTAGTATTCTTTTGTCAAAAGATAAAAAACATAAAAATAGTATCAATAATCAAAAGTAGTGTGCAAGGAGAGTTGATAACTTTAGTTAAATATACTTTATTCTGTATGGAGAGATCATGAAAATTCAAACTGTAAATCCCGCAACGGAACAAATACTACAAAGCTATGAATGCCTTAATGAACACGAAATTCATAAAAGACTAGACAAAGGCCATGAGGCTTTTATGACATGGAAAAAGACATCTTTTAGCCAAAGAAAAACGCTCATGTTACAACTTGCATCTCTCTTAAAATCAAAAGTAGATGAGTTGGCTCATTTAATGGCAACTGAAATGGGTAAGCCCATTAGTGCGGGTAGAGCCGAAATTAATAAATGCGCCTGGTTGTGTGAGCATTACGCAGAACATGCGGAAGAATACCTCGCTCCAAAAATAGTCAAAACCGATATGAAAAAGGCAAAAGTATGTCATGTACCGCTCGGCATTGTTTTTGCCATCATGCCATGGAATTTTCCCTTTTGGCAGGTTTTTCGTTTTGCAGTACCTACGCTGATGGCTGGAAATGTGGCGGTTTTGAAGCATGCACCTATTTCAACGGGCACAGGGAACAAAATTGAAGAATTATTTTTGGAGGCAGGTTTTCCAGAGTACGTTTTTCAACATTTAATTGTTGATAATGATGGTGCAGCTAGGATTATTGAAGATCCTCATGTCATTGCAGTTACCTTGACAGGGAGCGGACGAGCAGGTAGTGCTGTAGCGAGCCATGCTGGAAAGTATTTAAAAAAATCTGTGTTAGAACTGGGTGGAAGCGATCCTTATCTCGTCCTTGATGACGCTGATCTGGATCTGGCAGCCGAATGTATCGTTAATTCAAGACTTAATAACTCAGGTCAAGTCTGTATTGCTGCTAAGCGCATCATTGTTTTAAAATCAGTTGAAAAAGAGTTAGTACAAAAAATTACTGAGTATATGTCCACATTTAAAATGGGTGATCCACTTGATTCAGAAACCAAACTTGGTCCATTGGCTCGTGCAGATTTACGAGAAAACTTGCATATTCAAGTAGAAAAATCACTGAAACAAGGTGCTAAATTATTGGTAGGTGGTATAATTCCCGAAGGAAAAGGCTTTTATTATCCGCCAACATTGCTGACTGAGGTTACACCTGGCATGCCTGCTTTTGATGAAGAATTATTTGGCCCTGTTATTGCGATTATCACAGCCGATAATGAGAAAGAAGGTATTGCTTATGCAAATCAAAGCCAATATGGTTTAGGGGCGGCAGTTTTTACCCGTGATTTGGAGAAAGGAGAGCATATAGCTACTCATGAAATAGAGGCTGGGGCATGTTTTGTTAATGCTTTTGTAGCTTCAGATCCCAGATTACCATTTGGCGGAATAAAAGAATCAGGCTATGGTCGTGAACTATCCAAGGAAGGTATATTAGAATTTGTAAATACTAAAACCGTAGCGATTAGTGATTCATGATATTAAGGCTTGTTGACTTTTACATTTGGGGTGAATGCCAACAGTACTTAATACGACATAATTTTTTGAGCCACTCCCAACTATCTAGTACATCAACTGGTTAGCTGAGAGCGGCTGCTTATTTTTTAAACAATAATTCTCGCTGTAGGGCTGAGGCAAAATCGACGAGGTAAAACAACAATGTCTTATAAATTTGAAGAGGGTAAAGATATATTAATTGAAGCCATTGTGGATAGGATTAGAAGCTCTATGATTGGTGAGCAAACCGAGTTTTGCGCCGAATTTGCGAAACAGCTCTATGGTACTGTAGCCATGGAAGATCTTAATGCATGGACTGTCGATGATCTTTATGGCGCCGTAGTAAATTTTTGGTCATTAATTAATGAGCGTGCACCGCATGAGACGAAAATTAGAATCTATAATCCAGATTATGAGCGTCATGGATGGCAAACCACGCATACCGTAATTGAAGTAATTTGTGATGATATGCCTTTTTTGGTCGATTCAATCCGTTTAGTAATCCATAGAATGGGATTATCTTCTCATCTAACTATCCATATGGGCGGGATTCGCGTTAAAAGAGATAAAAATAATCGAGTTTCTGAGATCTTACCCCGTAATCAGATGCTGGATGAAAAAGGGGTGATTCATGAAGCGCCCATATTTCTTGAAATTGATCGACAAACAGATCCCAAGATTCTGGAAGAACTACACCAAGGATGTGAACGGGCCCTCGAAGATAACCGAGTAGTTTACGAAGATTGGGAAAAAATGCGCGCGGAAGTTCGAGAAGCCATTTCAGAAATTGATAAGGTATCTTCTGTGCTTGATTTGGATGAGGTGGAAGAGACTAAGGCATTTTTACATTGGATTGAAGACCATCATTTCACTTTTTTAGGGATGAGGGATTATGAATTAGTGGAAAAAGGTAAAGAAACGGTGTTACAAGCTGTGCCTAAAACTGGGTTAGGACTTCTACGTGAAAGTGTTACTAAATCAATGGCACGTAGCATTTCTGCGATGACACCTGAGGCGCGTGAGTTTACCCTATCTCCTCGTATTTTAGTTACCTCAAAAACAAACACCCTAGCAAGCGTTCATCGAGATGCCTACACTGACTATATAGGAATCAAAAGATTTAATGCTCAAGGAAATGTGATTGGTGAAAGAAGAATTATTGGCCTTTACACTTCTGCTGCCTATCATACTAACCCCAAACAAATTCCATTTTTGAGACGCAAGGTAGCGCTCATTATGGAAAACTCGAAACTAAATCCACGAAGTCATGCGGGTAAGGTTTTGCTAAACATTCTTGAAACGTTGCCACGAGATGATTTGATTCAGGGAACAGAAGACGAGCTTCTGGAAATTGCAATGGGTATTTTTTACATGCAAGACAGAAAGCGTATTCGATTATTCGCACGCGTCGATGTTTATCACCGCTTCGTCTCATGTTTGGTGTATGTTCCTAAGGACAGAATTAATACTGAATTAAGAATGGCAATGAAGAAAATTCTTGATGAGAGTTTTAACTCGATTGAGACTACCTATTCAACTCAGTTTACCGAGTCTGTTCTGGCGCGAGTTCATTTTATCATTAAAATTAACCCAAATTTGCCCTTTGAGTACGATTTAAAAGAAATTGAAAAGAAATTGATTGATGCAGGACGTTCTTGGACAGATGATTTGCAAACTCATTTATACGAGGCTTATGGAGAGGAGCAGGCAAACAGTCTCTATGCTCGTTATAAAAATGCATTTCCTCTTGCTTATAGTGATACGTTTCCAGCAAGAACAGCGGTCTATGATATTAAACATATTGAATTACTCACACCAGAGCAGCCGTTAGGTATTAATTTTTATAAGCCATTGGATGAATCAGAAAACAGTTTCAGACTCAAAGTGTATCAACATGATACCACTATTCCTTTATCTGATGTTTTGCCTATATTGGAAAAGTTGGGTTTACGTGCGATTAGTGAACGTCCATACCCATTAAAATTTGAGGATGGCAAGGTAGCTTGGATTAATGAGTTTGCCATGCAATACAATAAACCAATTGAGTTTGATCTGGATGAAATTAAAGAATTATTCCAAAATGCGTTTGCCAAGGTTTGGTTTGGACAAGCTGAGAATGATGGATTTAATCAGCTCGTTTTAGCAGCAGGACTTAATTGGCGAGAGGTTGCTGTTTTACGTACTTATGCTAAGTACTTTAAGCAAATTGGTATTACTTTTAGCCAAGACTATATGGAAACGGCATTAAATAATAATGTTGCTATCGCTAAAAAGTTAGTGAGACTCTTTGAAATTCGTTGTAATCCTGCTAATGATCCTAATCGAGAAGATCGCTTTACCGATTTATCCATTGAAATATTAGCTGATCTGGATACCGTATCCAATCTTGACGAAGATAAAATAATTAGACAATACATCCATGCGATTAGTGCCACTTTACGCACTAATTTTTACCAGTTAAATACCGATGGTCATCATAAGCCTTATATTTCGCTTAAGTTAAACAGTAAGATCATTCCAGGTGTGCCCAAACCACATCCTATGTTTGAAATCTTTGTTTATTCCCCACGTTTTGAAGGGGTACATTTGCGCTGTGGCAAGGTGGCACGTGGTGGTTTACGTTGGTCTGATCGCAGAGAAGATTTCCGAACCGAAATACTTGGTTTGATGAAGGCACAACAAGTAAAAAATTCTGTCATTGTACCTAGTGGCGCTAAAGGAGGTTTTGTACCTAAGCTGTTGCCAGTAAATGGAACACGTGAAGAAATAATGGCTGAAGGAATAGGCTGTTATCAATTATTTATTCGAGGACTATTGGATATTACTGATAATTATGTTGAAGGCAAGGTTGTCAAGCCCGAAAATGTTATCTGTTATGATGAAGATGATCCTTATCTTGTGGTCGCCGCAGATAAAGGTACCGCAACTTTCTCTGACCTGGCTAATGCCATTTCATTAGAATATGGTTTTTGGTTAGGTGACGCTTTTGCATCAGGTGGCTCAATAGGTTATGACCATAAAAAAATGGGAATTACTGCCAAAGGAGCATGGGAATCAGTGAAACGTCATTTCTATGAATTGAATATAGACATAGAAAATAATGATTTTACTGTGGTTGGTATTGGCGATATGGCTGGAGATGTCTTCGGCAATGGTATGTTGTTATCAAAACACATCAAATTAGTCGGTGCCTTTAACCATATTCATATTTTTATCGATCCCAATCCTGATGCTGAGGCCAGTTTTAAAGAACGTGAGCGTTTGTTTCATTTACCCCGATCAAACTGGACAGATTACGATAAAAAGCTTATCTCCAAAGGAGGTGGTGTATTTAATCGTAATGCTAAATCAATTCCAGTCAGTAAGGAAATGCAAGCAGTTTTTGGAATTAAGCAAAATGAAATTGAACCAAATGAGTTAATCAAAGCGATTTTGAAAGCAAAGGTTGACTTACTTTGGAGTGCAGGAATTGGAACTTATGTTAAAGCCAGCACTGAATCAAATGCAAATGTTGGTGATCGAACCAACGATGCAACCCGGGTTAATGCAAAACAATTACGATGTAAAGTTGTGGGTGAGGGCGGTAACTTGGGTTTAACCCAACTGGCACGAGTTGAATACTCGCTCAATGGCGGAATGGTCTATACCGATTTCATTGACAACTCAGGTGGCGTTAATTGCTCTGATAAAGAAGTGAATATTAAGATTCTACTTAATGGTATTGTTGCGGTAGGTGATTTGACTCCAAAACAACGCAATGAACTCTTGGTTGAGATGACCGATGAAGTTAGTAAACTGGTACTTCGTGACAATTTCTTACAAACACGGGCAATTAGCTTATCTGCATCACAGCCTCTACAAGCATTGGATTTGCAAAGTCGTTATATAAGCGAATTAGAGCGTACAGGGAAAATCGATCGAAATCTTGAGTACTTACCGGATGAAAAGGTCATCTTAGAGCGTAAGTTGATGGGCAAAGGTTTGATGCGTCCTGAGATTGCCGTATTGATGTGTTACAGCAAAACTATTCTGAAGGAGCAAATTTTGGCCTCCGGCGTTCCTGAAGAAAGTTATATGACGCAATTTTTAATTAGCTCGTTTCCTAAGCCATTGCAAGAACGATTTAGCAAGCAAATGCAATCGCATCAGCTAAGAAGAGAAATTATTGCAACCCGATTAAGCAATATTATCGTGAACGAAATGGGCTTTACTTACGTTTACAGATTGCAGGATGAAACAGGTGCACCAGTTTCAGCCATTGTAAGAGCTTATATGATTACTCGCTCTGTACTCAATTTAGAGTCTGTTTGGAAGCAAATTGAGGAATTGGGTAACAAGGTAAGCGCTAAAAAGCAAGTAGAAATGATGATGCTTTATTCAAGATTAGCGCGACGCATTACACGCTGGTTCTTACGTAGTCAACGTCGATCTGTTGACATTTCTGAAGTTGTAAAACTTTATGCACAAGGGGTTGTTGAGCTGAAGATGTCTGCCCCAGCCTTATTGAATGAGGAGCGGCGAGCACGATATGAAGAGCACAAACAAGAGCTTATTGATGAAGGTATTCCCCCAGCTCTAGCGCATGAGTTAACTGTTACACGAGGCTTGTTTGCCGCAACAGACATTATAGATATCGCTCACAAGAAAAATATGAAAGTAGCTCAGGTTGCTGAAATTTATTTTGGAATTGGTGAGTTCCTGGATCTTGCTTGGATAAGAAAACAAATTATCATGCATCCAAGTGAGAATCATTGGGAGTCATTATCTCGCGAGGCTTTACGAGATGATCTGGATTGGCAACAACGCCAACTTACAGCTGGCTTGATCAACTACGATGGAGATAACCCTGATTTCCAAGCACGCCTTGCTTCTTGGGGAGAGTCTCACCGCTCTTTAATTCAACGTTGGCGCTATATTTTGGCTGATCTGAAAGCAAGTACAGTACTGAACTATACTATGTTTTTTGTTGCAATCAGGGAGTTGTTGGATTTAACTCAAACTACTTTGCAATCCTATGCTTTAGCAGAGCAAGAAGCATAAATAGTATTGTAGCCTGGCTGCTTCAGCCAGGAGCATTATTTATTACAGCTCTTATTAAGATCAGGTTGGGCCTTGGCCCGACCTTCTTTTTTACCAAGCAAATTGGCTAAGCTAACGGAAGGAACTGGAAGTCTGTCAATTCTATGGATTGATGGCATCCTTCGAGAAATACAGTTCGATCTGCCTCTTTTAATAGACTTGCCGCGACTAAATAATGATCTGGTCCAAGAATAGAAAAGTCAACCAATTCACCGAGTTCTGTTCCTTCAGGTTGATTTAGTATTTTTTGTCCAGAATAGATTTTTTGTTTGGTTTTAATTTCATAAATTTTCATTTGATGTTTTAAAGTTGCTTTATAATGCATTCGAGCAATAATTTCTTGTCCTTTATAGCATCCTTTATTGAAACTAATGTAGGGAGTTTGTTGTAAATCAAGTCGATGAGGTAAAAATAGACCTCGAGACTCAGGATATATTTCTATTTGCTTTTGATAGAGCCTTAGGGTATGCCAGGTTAGAGAACCAAGAAACTGATCTCTGCTCACAAAGCGTTGCTGTATCTCATGTGCATTATCGGCTAAGGTCAACAAAATATAGAAGCCATTACCTAAATGATAAAAACAAGAATGAGCATTATATGTCTGGGAGTAAGGTGTACTTGGGAAAAAATCCGAGTCAGGAATAATATCCTTTTGGTTTTGTAGGTAAAATCCAAAAACTTTAAAAAAACTGTTTGTTTTGAGCGAAACACGAGACAGCGAAGCGTATTTATTTAATGAATTGATTGTTGCCTCTTCGAGATCGGCAGGAAGGATTAACTTAATTCCTTGCCAATTGATAATATCCATTAAAGTAAGAATTCGTCCTTTAAGATTGCACTGAGCACCTTGAATCATTTGTATATCGGATACCGACTGCACATCGCATGTGAGTTGTCCTTGAAGAAAATCAACGGCTTTATCCCCGATAACATCAAGAACCCCCAGATAGGATAAATCAAATAAATAATTGTGTTGAGGCAAAAGTATTAATTCATTTCCCAAATCTTTAAAAGTGGTTAATGATCTACTATTAACTGGGTGTGTAAATATATTATTCATTGTGATTAACCTGAAAATAACGGCTACTTTTGATAACAAATAACCGACTAATGGAAAAGTTGATGAGTTTAGCTGATTTTTCAAACGCGCCATAGGGGCTGTTTGCAATTCTACGTTCTAGGCAGAATGATGAACTGTATAAGAGACTGGTAGTGGTTTGTCAATCTCCGGTTAATGATTGCTGTTTATAAAGCCAGTAGTGTATCATTTGCACGTAAACTAATTCGTAAGAGATATATCATGTTGGATACCAAAGAAAAAGCAAGACTAGAATGGCATTGCCGTCGAGGTATGCTGGAATTGGATCTTATTTTACAACGTTTTCTTGAACAAAAACTGGATGTATTGTCTCCGCAAGAACTCGATGCATTTAACTCATTATTAAGCTGTACTGACCCAGAGCTATTTGCTTGGCTGATGGGGCACGAAGAGCCTCAAGATAAAGAGCTAAAAAAAATTGTTACTATTATCCGAACTAGTAATTGAACCAGGAAGGTCAAAGACTTATTTGCGTTTGACTTCAGTAATTTATCTAATTACGGTTGCTTTAATTTTTTATTCTTCTATTCATCTATTTATCAAAGCAATTTTGTTAAGTTTTATTATTGTGTTAACAAAAATTGATTGGGCGATCCAACGCCCATGTACCTCAATAAAAAAAATACAATTTATAGGTAACGAATGGATTTTGGAGCCTTATAGTGGTAACAAAAAAACCTATATTCAGGCCATCATCCTTATTTACAATCCTTTTTTTATGCTCATTGAGTTTAAAAACAAGAGACAAAAAAAATGTATTGTTCTATTTAATGACCAACTTACAAACAATCAATTACGTTTATTACATCTTAAAACACACCAAAAATAGTATATAATTATACATATGGCATAAATAATAGTCAGTCATTCATATAATGGAATTATGAGGAAGTAATGAATAAAGAAGCTTCTTATAGTGATGAGGACTTAATTAATTTAGCAAGACAGGGGAACATGGAAGCTTATAATCTGTTGTTGTCACGTTATAATAATAAAATACAGCAAATTATTCACTTACATATTCAGGACCGAGCGAATGTCAGTGATTTGGCGCAAGAAGTATTAATTAAAGTTTATCGCTATCTACACTATTTTAAAGAGAAAAGCCAATTTTCTACCTGGTTGTATCGTATTACTCAAAATACAATCAAAAATCATTATCGCACTGCCAATTTACGTATGGATATGGAAGCTGAATATGCAGATAATTACAATCCGTCAGTACAATTGTCACCTGAATATTTATTAATAAATATTGAGTTTGGTGAGCATTTGGAAACCATTCTTTCCACACTATCTGAAGAGTTACGCCTTTGTTATGGAATGCACATTCTTGATGGTCAATCTTATGAGGATATTGCTAAAAAAATGGATTGTCCTATCGGAACAGTTCGATCTCGAATTTTTAGAGCTCGCAAAATAGTTATGGCATCAATAGATCAATTGTAGTCATTTTTTTCTTTTCACGATTATGATATAAAACAGATGCTTACTTACTACTCAATCTAACTGTTTTCCTTTTTAAAAATTAAGGGATGAATTATGGCTATACTCGAAGATCGCTTGGAACTTTGTAACAAAAAAATAGATGCATTATTTCACGGATTGAAATTAAGTGCAGAAATGGAAACTGAATTGAAAGCAATTAAAAATTATTACTGGGCATTGTATCAGGCAGCAGGTTTTGAGGAAGATGAAGAAGAATGTGTAAAAATTTACGAGCTTTTAGTTACAGGCCTTGAGGAGATAAAAAGCGGCTTATCAAAACCTGAAGATGTATTAAAGACTGTAGAAGAAATAAAGTCTCTTAGAAAAAAAGGTGTTGTTCTTGAGAATATTTGCAATGCGATAGAACTATTATTTTGGGCTGGATCTGCGTGTGCCTTTTTCTCATATAGCATTTTAATGGCGGCACCATTAGCAGCTGCAAATCCTTTCTTTGCTCTAGCTGTAATCGCAATTGCTAGTTTGGCTGCAATATACTCAGTGGTAAACCTTCTGAGTTGCATTGATGAATTTAAATCGACTGCACCTATTGAGGAGGAATATAATCGAGAAAAATATTTAATCTCGTTTTTTAAGCCTGCTTTACCATCTTCTGAACTATTTTCTAAAGACTCTGACGAAGTGAGTTACAAAATAGGGACTTTCTATCATCAATCGACGAACATGAGTACCAATTAATTTAAAAATATATTTGGTTTGAAGTAAGTCCCGAATGAAGGTAAAGCCTTATTTGGGACAATTTATTATTAATCCTTGGATATTTCTTTCTGCTAATGGATATCAAAATTCTTAATTTTCGCTTCATAAATTCAACAAATAAGCTGCGATAAAAAAAACATATGATAAAATGCTCTAATTCGCCTGAACTCTTAAATAAGAACTTATGCTGGAAAGTGACCGCTTAATCAGTACTCAAAGTATCTCCTCAGAAGAGGCGATTGATCGTGCTATCAGACCCTTGAGTCTTAGGGAGTACATAGGGCAGGATGCGGTGAGCTCTCAAATGCAGATTTTTATTGATGCAGCTAAAAAACGAAAAGATGCTTTGGATCATGTTCTCATATTTGGTCCTCCTGGCCTGGGCAAAACGACTCTAGCCAATATCATTGCTCACGAAATGGGTGTTAATTTGCGACAAACCTCTGGACCGGTCATTGAACGTGCAGGTGATATCGCAGCAATACTTACTAATTTACAAACAAATGATGTTCTATTTATCGATGAAATTCATCGACTTAGTCCGGTTATTGAGGAAATACTTTATCCGGCAATGGAAGATTATAAATTGGATATCATGATCGGAGAGGGACCCGCCGCACGGTCTATCAAACTCGAATTACCACCGTTCACGCTGATTGGTGCGACAACACGAGCTGGGTTACTTACTTCTCCACTTAGAGATCGATTTGGTATTGTACAACGTCTTGAATATTATTCTGTTGATTCATTAACACAGATTGTTTCACGTTCTGCGCAATTACTTAATGTAACAGCGAAACACGAAGGAGCAAGAGAAATCGCATTGCGTTCAAGAGGAACCCCACGTATTGCGAATCGATTGCTCCGTCGTGTTAGAGATTATGCCGAAGTTAAGGGAAGTGGGGTGATCAGTCTTGATATTGCACAAAAGGCATTGGAAATGTTGGATGTGGATAAGCATGGTTTTGATCTCATGGATAGAAAATTACTTTTAGCTGTGATTGAACAATTTAATGGGGGTCCTGTAGGTATTGATAGTATTGCGGCAGCAATCGGCGAAGAAAAAGGCACAATTGAAGATGTTTTAGAGCCATTTTTAATACAACAAGGATTCCTTATGCGCACGCCAAGAGGTAGAATAGCCACGCCAAAGGCATATCAGCATTTTGGTATAACCACAGTAGAGCAGGATTAATTTTATGGATGCCGCAACAACGTATCAACATGTCTTTCGAGTGTATGCTGAAGACGTAGACTACATGGGCATTGTGTATCATGCGAATTATCTTTGTTATTTTGAGCGAGCTCGAACAGAGATGTTACGACAAAATAATTTGATTCTCTCTGATTTGATGAAGCAAGATACGCTTTTTGCGATATATGATGTACATATTCGCTATAAAGCACCAGCACGGTTGGATGATTTACTAACAGTTAACACTCAAGTACAACAACTAGGCGCTTGTAGTTTTTTATTTGAGCAAGGCATGCAAAATCAACAAGGAAAAGTAATTTGTGACGCTAAAATTCAAGTGGTATGCGTGAATAGTAGTTTGAAACCAAAACGATTTCCACTTGAATAAATGAATTATCGTAGCTATGTGAAGGTTGAGCCTTGGTGCGATGCAGCACCGTCATGAAGTGAAGCAGAATTTCTTCTCCCTACAAGGGAGAAGGTGCCATTAGGGCGAATGAGGGGATTGATTTGGCTAATGAACCCCTCACCCCAGCCTCTCTCCCACGAGTGGAAGAGAGGAATCTCCTTAACTTCATGTCGATGCCGCTATACTGCACCCAAACTACGATGAAGAAATAAGATCTTGGTACTGGAGATAATATAGATGGGTAATCAAGCAAATGTATTAATGTATTTTATGCAAGCAGGTTTAGTTGTTAAATCAGTCATGATTTTATTAACTGCTGCATCCATTACTTCTTGGACATTAATATTTCAGCGCGCCTGGTTTTTTAACCGGAAAAAGCAGTTTACAGAGGCTTTTAGCCGAAGATTTTGGGATAGTGGTGACTTAAGCAGACTTTATGCTGATATTGATAGTAATTTAGATGAGCGACATGGCATGGCAGCTATTTTTCATGCTGGTTTTAAAGAATTTGTACGGGCTAGAAAGCAGGGTAATGTAATCATTGAACCGATACAAAGAGTCATGCAAATTACTCATGCAAAAGAAGCAGAAAAGTTGGAAAAACATTTACCCTTTTTTGCTTCTGTAGGTTCTATTGCACCTTATGTAGGATTATTTGGTACGGTTTGGGGTATAATGACGTCCTTCCAAGCATTGGGACATGCACAACAAGCTACTATTGCTATGGTGGCTCCAGGTATCTCCGAAGCACTGGTGGCTACCGCTTTAGGCTTATTTACAGCAATACCAGCGGTTATTGCATACAACCGATATACAACGCGTGCTAATGACTTATTAAATCGATTTGATTTATTTCAGGAAGAATTAATATCGCTTATAGAACAACAAAACAGTGACACTGTAAGAGGGTAGAATTTGAAATGATCCGAGCAAAAACCAAGCGTGAGCGCCCCATATCAGAAATTAATGTCGTTCCCTATATCGATGTGATGTTAGTTTTACTTGTTATTTTTATGATCACAGCACCAATGCTGAGTCAGGGGGTTACTGTTGACCTGCCGAAAGCAGCGAGTCAGACTTTGGCTCCTACAGATAGAGAACCTATTATCGTTTCCGTAAATCAGCAAGGCACTTATTTCCTTAACATCAGCAGTACACCAGCTGAACCTATAGAATCACAAGCATTGGTAGTTCGCGTTGCTGCGGAACTGGAATTAGCAAAGCAATCCAATCAAAAGCTGAATGTACTAGTTAAGGGCGACCAGGGAGTTGCCTATGGAAAAGTCGTTCAGGCTATGGCACTACTCAAGCAAGCGGGCGCAGAACAAGTAGGATTACTGACTGATTCAGAAGCAGAAAAAGCAGAGGGGCAAGCATGATAAGCAATCCCAGTTATCGCAAGGCTTTTTTTGCCGCGCTAGGATTACATCTTTTTTTAATCGTGATGTTGTTGACTGACAATTCAAGTCAACGACCTGTTTTAACTGCAGAAACTAAGAATACTCCAGGAATAGAACAGCCTATTGCAGTGACGCCACAAACAGAGGTAGTGAAAGCAGTTAGTGTTGATAATAAACAAGTCATGGAAACAGTGAATCGTTTAAAGCAGGAACGTGAGCAACAAAAACGAGCTGAAATCAACCGACAAAATGAACTTAAACGACAAGCAGAAGCTGCAAGACAGCAACGAATAAAGGAACAACAACAAATCGCACGACTTAAGGAAGAGGCTAATAAGATAGCGATTGCACGGAAAAAGCAGTTAGAGGAAGAAAAAAAACGTTTAAAGAAACTTGCCGAACAAAAAGCATTGGAGGCAAAGCGTGTTGAAGAGTTAAAAAAACAAAAAGAGGAATTGGTAAAACAACAGCAACTGGAAGCTAAAAAGCTCGACGATCTGAATAAGAAAAAGTTGGCAGAGAAAGCTCAAGCTGAAAAAGAGAGAGCAGAAAAGGAAAAAGCTGAGCTGGCAAAAAAAGCAGAAATGGATCGAAAAAAACAAGCAGCTGAAGCAGCTGCAAAACAGGCACAAGCAGCTCAAAATGCTGAAAGACAAGCACGTATCGCTGGTGAAGTTGACAAATATAAGGCTCTGATTGTAAATGCCATAGGAAGAAATTGGATATTGCCTGAAAATGTGGACAGCAGCCTTTCCAGCCAATTCAGAATACGTCTTGCTCCTGATGGTATGGTGTTGGAGGTTACTTTAACCCGAAGCAGCGGCGATCCGTTACTTGACCGATCAGCACAAACAGCGATTTATAAGGCTTCGCCGTTACCTGTACCTGCGGATGCAGAAACATTCAATCTGTTTCGCGATATAAGTTTAACCGTTCGACCAGAACAAGTGAGGGGGTAAAACTCGTGATTAACCGAATTATTACAGTATTTTTATTGCTTTTGACACAGCAAACTTTTGCTCTTGATTTGGAGTTAACCCAAGGGATTAACTCTGCTTTACCCATTGCAATCAATTCTTTTGGTTCAGATACAACGGGTAAAGAAATTGGACAAATTATCGAAAATGATCTGAATTTATCAGGGCAGTTTCGAATTGTTTCTGGCCCACTAGGAGCAAACTCCCAATCATCAGTTAGCACGTTGAAACAATTGGGTGCTGACAGTGTTGTAACCGGCCGAGTCAGTCAGGTAGGGGGGCATTATGAAGTCAGCTTTACACTAACTGATGCTGTAGCTAATGGAACAACATTATTGACAAAAACTTATCAAATTAATGCGAATCAAGTAAGACCGCTAGCACATCATATTAGCGATGAAGTATACCAAAAATTAACCGGGGAGAAGGGGATATTTTCTACTCGTATCGCCTATATTTCTGTGCAAAGAATGGTAGGCAGTACGCGTTACTCATTAGAGGTTGCTGATGCTGATGGACACAATCCTCAAAGTTTGTTGGTTTCATCCGAACCTATTATGTCCCCAGCTTGGGCACCCGATGGTAAAAGTATCTCTTATGTCTCTTTTGAGAAAAAGAGAGCACAAATATTTACGGTTTCAGTTGAGACAGGTCAAAGACGCTTAATCACCAGCTTTCCTGGAATTAACGGTGCTCCTGCATGGTCTCCAGACGGTAGGGAACTCGCTGTAGTATTGTCTAAAAGCGGAACACCTAAGATTTACAGCATAGACATTAACACGGGTAATATGAAGCAATTGACCTTTGGTGATGCTATTGATACGGAACCCCGTTATGCTCCCGACGGTAAAAGCATTTTATTTACTTCCGGTAGGGGTGGATCGCCACAAATATATCGTTTATCTTTAGCAAATGGCCAAGTATCTCGTTTGACTTTTGAAGGCAACTATAATGCGCGCGCCTCTTATACTCCAGATATGAAAAATATTGTTATGTTGCATCGAGATGATAAGCAATTTAACATTGGCTTACAAAGTGCAAACGGTGGACCTGTTGTCAGTTTAACTTTCTCTGGCCGTGATGAGTCTCCATCAGTTGCACCCAATGGTCGTTTGATTCTTTATGCGACTCATAATCAGGATAAAGGTGTATTGGGTATCGTTTCTCTCGACGGTAGAATAAGAATGAGACTGCCTGCACGTGAAGGGGATGTACAAGAACCTGCGTGGTCTCCCTATTTAGGTTAATTATGTCACGAATTATATATGGACTTATTTTTTGTTTAGGATCTTTAAATGCTTATCCTTGGAATGCGGCAGGCCACAGGGTGGTGGCCCAAATTGCGTATGATAATTTATCACCAAAAGCTAAGGAAATGTGTTTCAAGTACCTGCGTTCACGGACACACAACACCCCCAACTCGAGTTTTGTTAGCGCTTCAACCTGGATGGATGAGATAAGATGGAGGGAAGTGTATTGGTATGATGTAATGCATTATATTGATACTCCCTTTTCCAGTGACGGAACACCTACGCCTCCAATTGAAAGTACTAATGCCGTTAAGACAATTAAACTGGCTAGTTCTGCACTGGCTTCTAAAAAAACAACCCCAGCGGACAAAAAACTCGCATTACGCATGTTAATCCATATAACAGGTGATATTCATCAACCTCTACATGCCATAACTAGGGTCAGCGCACAACATCCCATGGGCGACTTAGGTGGTAATTTATTTTTACTGGGAACCAATCCAGTAGGAAGTAATTTACACCAATACTGGGATAATGGAGCCGGTTTTTTTCTGGGCCAATACGACGCGATGCGAGTAAAAAATACAGCGCTGCAATTGGAACAAAAACTTCCCTGTTCCGTGATCGGTAAACTAACAAGACCAGCCAAATGGGCGAAAATGTCCTATAAACTGGCTTTAAAAAATGTTTATCAAACGAATCCTAATGAAATTCCCAATGCTAAATACCAAGAAAATGCACAGCTTTTAGTTCAAAAGCAGGTGGCGTATGCAGGGTGCAGACTCGCTGCGTTACTCAATAAAATTGCACAAGGATAAATTTTTAGTTTTTTGAGATTATTTAAGACTTAGCAATAGGTGGGTACTTTAAATCTAAGTTCTCCTTTTCTATTCATTAAAATGATCAATCAAACAAAGTATAAATCTTGTGCTATATTTTAGAGGCATTTATTTAAAATACATTTTTATCATCAATTTAAAAGGAATTATTAACATGAACAAATTATTTGCAAAGGTTGGTATATTCAGCTTATTAATGAGTGTTACATTCTTTGGCTGGGCAGGATCTTGTAAGGCTATTGCAATTTCTTGCATGCAAAATGGTTACTATAAAGGCGGTGATAAAGCCGGAAAAGGACTAATCAAAGACTGTGTTTTACCCGTAGCAATGGGTAACAAAAGATTACCGAATACCAATTTTAGCCCAGAACAACTGCAACAATGCAAAACGAAGTTAGCTGAAAAATTAAAAGGTAAAATGCAACAAAAAATGCAACAAAAAATGGAACAAGGCACGCAAGAAAGCACGCAACAACAGTAACAGACTTTTCTCAGGAAAAATCCCTTCTCCCTGTAAAGAGAAGGGGTTTTAACTTATTGCTTCTGCAAGGACTCCATCACAGCACCCAAGAAACGAGTTGCCTCGCCTCCAGTAACGGCTCGGTGATCAAAACTCAGTGATAATGGCAGGATATTATGTGCCTCGATCACTCCTTCGCTATTAACAACAGCCCCTTGATAGAGTCTACCTACTGCCAAGATGGCCACCATCGGTGGAACAATAATCGGACTTGCGAAGCGACCTGCAAATTTACCAAAATTTGAAAGAGTGATTGTAGCTCCTTTTAATTTATCGGCGGTGATTTCTCGATTACTGACCGATTGTTTAAAATCATTGATCATTTTTCGCAGTTCGGCATCGGAAAGTTTTCCAGCATCATGAATTACAGGTACAAATAATCCTTCTTCATTATCCATAGCCAATCCAAGATGGACTTGCTTAAAACATTGACGAGCACTATGTTTTGTATCGAACCATGCATTTAATGCAGGTTCTTTTTTTGCAGCGTAGATCATCGCGTGGATTAAACGAACTGTGATATCAGTACCTGGTTTCCAAGCACTAATATCTGCTTCATCAAAAATACTTACAGGAACCACTTCTGTATGAGATTGAATCATACTGTTGAGCATTGCTCGTCTTACTCCACGTAACGGCTCAAAGCCAGCAGGAACTTCAGCATTTTTATCTGCTTGTGCTTGAACATCATCACGAGTAATGACACCAAACTCTCCAGTTCCTTTTAGCGTAGCTAAATCAACACCCAGTTTTTTTGCAAGCATTTTTACCGCAGGAGTGGCTTTGATACGATTTTTAGCAGAGTGTTGCACACCTATAGTAAAGTTGTCTTCTGAAACTTCACTACTTTCTTCTAAATTACCTACTACTGTCCCTTTGTCTGCTGGCTTGGCACTGGTTGATTCAAAAGCAACCAAGGGCTCCCCTGTTTTAATGACATCACCGGGTTTTCCATATAATTTGCCGATAGTTCCAGACTGAGGGCAAGGTACATCAACTACTGCTTTTGCGGTTTCCATAGAAACTAAAGGTTGATCTGCCACCACAGTATCGCCTTCTTTGACAAACCATTCATGTATCTCAGCATCTGGTAGGCCTTCACCCAAATCAGGTAGATTGAAAATATTCATTATTACTCCATTATGCTCATAACGCTGTTTTTAATACGTGTAATACTGGGTATGTATTGTTTTTCCAATTGGAAATAAGGCATTACAGTATCATATCCAGTTACCCGCTGAACTGGGGCCATTAAATCAGCCATACAATTTTCCATAATTTGTGCTGAAATTTCGGCGCCAACCCCACAAGTTTTTGCTCCCTCATGAACGATAACACAACGTCCAGTTTTTTCTACAGAGGCCAAAATTGTTTCTATGTCCAGTGGTTTGATGGTTGCAACATCGATTACTTCGCAGGAAATTCCTTCCTCAGCCAATTGTTTCGCTGCTTGTTGTGTTTCGTGAATACTGGCACCCCAGCTTATTAAGGTAACATCGTCACCTTCTTGCAACGTAAAACATTGACCCATAGGCAGTGCTTGACCATTATCTTCAACAGGTTGCTTGACCAAACGATAAATTCGTTTAGGCTCCAGAAAAATGACTGGATCAGGATTGCGCATAGCAGCTAGGAGCAAGCCATAAGCTCTCTTTGGGGAGGAGGGAATAACCACTTGTAACCCTGGAATATGAGCAAACAACGCTTCAGTGCTTTCTGAATGATGTTCTGGAGCGCGGATACCACCACCAAAAGGAGCTCGAAAAACAAGAGGACAATGTAGTCGTCCGCGTGTTCTATTGCGCATACGAGCAGCATGAGAAATAATTTGGTTCATGGCAGGATAAATAAATCCCATAAATTGAAACTCAGCGACTGGTTTTAGTCCTTGGATTGACATACCAATGGCCAAGCCTGCAATCATGGATTCGGCAAGAGGAGTATCAAATACTCTTTTTTCACCAAAGCGTTCTTGTAATCCGACTGTGGCGCGAAATACACCTCCGTTTTTGCCAACATCTTCACCAAAAACCACCACATTTTCATCATGAGCTAACTCGTAAGCCAAAGCCTGAGTTACAGCCTCAATCAAAGTAATATCAGGCATGAGTTGCTTCCTCCATAGCTATTGCGCGTTGTTCCACTAAATACTCAGGTAATTCAGCATAATGATAATCAAAAATACTGCTAATAGGCTGCATTTTCATACTCAGGTATTCATTAACTGCTTTTTCTACTTCTTCGGCACAATGGATAACTAATTTTTCTTCGTCATGGGCATTCCAGATTTTTTGCTCCATAAGAAACTCTTTGAATCGAGAGATTGGCTCCCTGGGCTTAGCTTGTTCAACTTCCTCACAAGGTTGATATCGAGTGGCGTCGTCCGCTGTCGTATGATCAGACAAACGGTACGATATCGCTTCAATTAAAGTAGGTCCCTCACCACGACGTGCCTTTTCAATTGCCTCACCAATAACTTGTCTGGTTGCCAATATGTCATTGCCATCGATTTGTATCCCTTTAAAACCGGCAGCTATTGCTTTTTGTGCGATCGTTTTTGAACCTGTCTGTTGGTCTCTGGGAACGGAAATTGCCCATTGATTGTTGTTAACCACAAAAACGACAGGTAAATTCCAAGTACCTGCAACATTCATTGCTTCATAGAAATCACCTTCTGAAGTGCCACCTTCACCAAGACAAACTACAGCAACGCGGGGTTGATTTCGATATTGGAACGCAAATGCAACACCAGTTGCATGCAAGCATTGAGAAGCAATTGGAACACATATTGGTAAGTCTTCTGAATTGCAAGAGAATTGACTTCCTCGTTCGTCACCACCCCAAAATGCTAAAATTTCAGACATTTTTACACCACGTTGAAATTGAGCAGCATAATCACGGTAATAGGGAATTAACACATCTTCAGGGCGCATCGCATGGCCTATCGCTGTCGAAATGGCCTCCTGTCCGTTAATTGGAGCATAAGTTCCCATTTTACCTGTTCTTTGCAAAGCAATGGCTTTTTTATCAAAGGTGCGTGTAAGAACCATGATTTTATAAAGCTCTTTTAGTGCAGAATGATCATGGGCAAAAGCGGGGAGTTGGCCGACTAATTTTCCATGTTCATTTAAAAATTGAATATATGTAATATCAAATTGAGCAACTGTTGACATATGAGGCTCCTTGTCAATAAAGCGTTTGCATAGCATACTCACAAATTAATTTAAAAACCAGAGCATTAGTGTTGGAATGATATTAAAAAAGAAGTAATTTTGTAGCCCTGAATAGAGCGCAGCCGCGGTCGTTATTGAGACCCGTTGCGCGGTTGTCAGGCTATCTCAGTTTTATAATAATTACCTAAGAGGGTCTATTTTGAGTCAATTTGTATTCCATTCATTGGACTATCATCATTCGCTGCATGATGATTACCAAAAGTTACGGCATCTACCTGGTTTTGTTCTTCTAGAGAGTACCGATCGCATTCATGGGCGCTATGATATTCTTAGTGCCTACCCTTATGATTGCATCCAAATTGATAACAGCGCCTCCGATCTATCGTACTTATTGAAGGAAATCAATCACATTTTATCGCCATTACCCTCTGTGGCCGATCTTCCTTTTCAAGGTGGCGCTCTGGGATATGTATCTTATGATCTTGGTGCAAAGTTATTTGGCATAAACTCTCGGATACAACCCACATTAGAGAATATGCCTTTATTGGATCTTGGTTTGTATGATTGGGCAATCATTGCAGATCATCATAAAAAAATTATTACATTGTTTGCAGCAAACACCCATCCATCTACCCCTAGAATAGTTGATGAAGTCATCGAATTATGGAATAACTCAATCGGACAAGGGAGCACGGCATTAATAAAAGGTAATTTTACTCCATTGGAGTCCAAGCAGAATTACCTGGAGGCATTTTCCTCAATCCATCAATCCTTAAACGAAGGTAGAAGCTATCAGGTCAATCTTACTCAGCCTTTTCATGCTCCTTATGAGGGAGACAGTTGGTTTTTTTACGATAAAATTTGCAGAGAAAATCCTGTTCCTTATGCTGCTTTTATGAAAACAGAGTATGCGGATATTCTAAGTTTCTCACCAGAGCGTTTTCTATTCCATGAGGCAGGTAAGTTAGTCGCATCTCCGATTAAAGGGACAATAGGGCGTTCGAGTAATCGCATTGAAGATGAGCAGTTAAAAAATAAATTAACTTCTTGTGAAAAAAATCGGGCTGAGAATGTCATGATTGTTGATTTATTAAGGAATGATTTAGGAAAAATTGCTCTGCCTGGTTCAGTACAAGTAACCGATTTATGCGAAGTACAAAGTTATAACTCTGTACATCATTTAGTAAGCACAATTGCAGCTCAATGCTTGCCATCAATCCTGCCTTTTGAAGCATTTTTATCCTGCTTTCCTGGGGGGTCTATAACAGGTGCACCAAAAATTGAGTCCATGCGAATTATTCATGAGCAAGAATCGTATGCACGAGGAATTTACTGTGGATCAATAGGCTATTTTTCACGACATGGACGATTTGATACAAATATTGCTATTCGTACAGTCACTGCCAAAGAAAATATTTTGCATTTAGCTGCTGGTGGTGGAATTGTTATTGACTCAGACTGTGAAGATGAATATCGTGAATGTTTCATCAAAATAGCAGCAGTCATTAATGGACTTAACTGAATTTAAAAATAAAAAAATGGTGCATTCGGCAGTGGTTGTTTTGTATGAACAATTATCCGATTCGCTCATTTTGACAAAACGTAGCGATCACATGCGAACACATCCTGGAGAAATATGTTTCCCTGGTGGTACCTGGGAGGAAGGGGATGAAAATTATTATGCTACTGCCCTTCGAGAATTGAATGAAGAGTTGGGAATAGCTCCAGACCGTATTACACTGATAAGAGAGTTGGACATACAGAAAACTCTTTTAGGAACTGTTATTCATCCTTGGTTTGCGAGTGTTGAGACGGTTCATCCTTATCAGTTAAATTCTCATGAAGTGGTTCGCCTTATCTCTATCCCAATGACATTAGTTCAAGATGCAAAAAATTATAAAGATTTTATGATTGAGCGTGGTGGACGTCGTTATGTCACTTGTGAATTTACTGCGAATAAGGATTGGGTATGGGGTGCAACAGCCCGAATAATGAGGCAATTAGTTAAATAGGGGTATAGGAGAATTGGCAGTGCAAGTCATTTCCAGTGTTGTGGGGGATCTCCTCGCTTAGGATGCCGGTGTAAGATCCCGGATTAGTTGCGCTAATCCGGGCTGCAAAAGCTCTCACCATTAAATGGCCACCGCGGGTTTTGTTTCTGGAAGGCTAGGAGAACTCGCATGACTTTCTTTAAGTGCCCGACGAAGAATTTTTCCCACATTTGTTTTGGGAAGCTCATCGTAAAATTCAACTACTTTAGGGACTTTATAAGCGGTTAGATGTTCGCGACAATAAGCAATGATTTGTTCTGCAGTTAAACTAGGATCTCTTTTCACAATACAGGCTTTAACTCGCTCACCAGATTCTTTATCAACAATGCCAACAACCCCAACTTCTAAAACACCGGGGTGCATTGCAATCACTTGTTCTACTTCATTGGGATAAACATTAAATCCTGAGACGAGTAACATATCTTTTTTACGGTCAACTAAATAAATAAAACCCTCTTCATCCATTTTGCCAATGTCACCAGTTTTTAAATAGCCATTTTTAGTAAATACCAGTGCAGTTTCGTCAGGTCGTTTCCAATATCCAGGAGTTACCTGAGGTCCTTTAATACATATTTCACCACTTGTACCTATGGGTACTTCATGCTCCTCATCATCGAGAATAATTACATCGGTAGAAGGAAGCGGAAGTCCAACACTTCCGTTATATTCAACAAGGTTCATGGGATTTATTATGGCAGCGGGACTGGTTTCAGTTAAGCCATAAGCTTCTAATACGGGAGTTTTGGTAACCTCCAACCATTTGAGCGCTACGCTTTTTTGCAAAGCCATTCCACCGGCAAGCGAAATTTTCAGTTTACTGAAATCAACTTCTTTAAATTTGGGATGATTCAATAATGCATTAAACAGAGTGTTAACACCGGTAATCGCTGAAAAATGCGCTTTTTTAATTTCTTTAATAAAGTGACCAAGATCACGAGGATTGGTGATCAAGATGTTCTTTGCACCGAGTTTTAAAAAAGTTAAACAATTCGCAGTAAGAGAAAAAACATGATAGAGAGGAATTGCGGTAATAATGGTTTCATCACCATCCAGGCCTGTGGGTTTAATCCATGCGTCGGCCTGGAGGACATTGGAGACCATATTCCCATGCGTTAAAACAGCACCTTTTGCCACACCGGTTGTTCCGCCAGTATATTGTAAAAATGCAATGTCATCATGATCCAATTCGACATGATGAAGGGGCGACTGTTTTCCTTCAAGCAAGGCGTAATTAAAAGCTACAGCGTGAGGAATATTATAAGCAGGCACCATTTTTTTTACGTATTTTACGATTGAATTGATAATAATTCGCTTTGGTGTCGGAAACAGATCGGCTATCTCAGTGACAATCACATGCTTTAATGTGGGCATGGAATTTAATGCTTTTTCAACGGTCTTTGCAAAATTAGCGAGTACAATTATTGCCTCAGCACCAGAGTCATTTATCTGATGAACCAGTTCGTCAGTAGTATAAAGAGGATTGGTATTAACAACTACATATCCCGCTCGTAAGATGGCAAATAGAGCTACTGGATATTGAATTACGTTAGGGAGCATGATTGCTACTCGAGTCCCTTTATCCAATTTAAGTTGTTGAAGATAAGCAGCTAAATCTCTGCTCAATTCATCCAGTTCACTAAAAGTAATACTGCTCCCCAAATTGGTATATGAGGTTTTTTTAGCATAACGCGTGCAGGATTCTTTAAACAAATCTACGAGGGAAGAATATTGACTTGCGTCAATTTCGTGCGGAACTCCTTTCTGATATTGTTCAAACCACCGTTTATCCACCTTAATATCCTTCTGTTATTGGTTTTCACATGTTAGTATAAACAAAAATATTGGTTATGGATATCATACTCATGGGTGAACATATAACGCAAACTCAAGCATTTAAGCTTAAAGGTCGTCTTTATACATTTACTGTATTGCATGTATTAAATACGGACCCAGATCTTTTTTCGAAACAACTAGCTGATACTGTTGCTAAAGCCCCCAAGTTATTTGAGCATACTCCAGTTGTTTTTGATTTGTCCTCGGTACAACAGCTTGAGTTTGATTTGCAGACTTTACTGCAGGCTGCACGTACTCAAGGGATGATTCCTGTTGCGATTCAAGGGGGAAGTGTTTTACATAATACGTTAGCTCAATGTCATGGGTTAGCGGTATTGCATGCGTCTTCAACGCATGATAAGCCGATTATTGAACGACCAATTGAAAATCATCATCACGATGCAGCAAAATCAATAACAAAATTAATTACCACACCGGTTCGTTCAGGTCAGCAAGTCGTTGCAAAAGGTGCCGACCTTGTGGTTGCTGCTTCAGTGAGTCATGGTGCTGAATTATTGGCAGATGGCTGTATTCATGTCTATGGCGCTTTAAGAGGTAGAGCTTTAGCGGGGATCTCTGGGGATAAGGAAGCTCGAATTTTTTGTCAGTCACTTGAGGCCGAGTTGGTATCAATTGCTGGATTTTATCGCTTAAGTGATGCGATTCAGCCTTATAACGGACCTTGTCAAATTTACTTAATGGATGAACACATACATATTGAGCCTTTATGATAGAAGTTGCTTTTATTTCTGATCTTCATTTGCATCCAGAAGATCAGGCCATCCAGGCGCGTTTTAATCAATTTCTTGAATGGGCAAAAATTTCAGTTAAAAATGTTTATATTCTCGGTGATTTTTTCCATGCCTGGGCTGGTGATGATACTATTGATGAATGGAGCAGAAATATAGCCAATCAATTGTTTTCTTTAAAAAAACAGGGCATTAACCTGTTTTACATGCATGGAAATCGTGATTTTTTACTGGGGAAAACTTTTGCAAAACTCGCTGGATGGACTATTTTAGCTGAGCCGACGGTAATCCAATTAGGGCAGGAAAAAATACTCTTAGTCCATGGTGATCGATATTGTACTAAAGACTTAGCGCATCAGCGCTTAAGGCTGATCACTCGAAATAGAATATTTCCTATTTTATTTTTAAGTTTACCAATCAAATATCGTCAACGGTTAGTGAAGCAAATACGTTATCGAAGTCAGATGAATCAGAACAAATCTGTAGAGGAAATGGATGTTGTTGCTGATGAAGTAATTAAGCATATGTCACATTATCAAGTAACTCAATTAATACACGGTCATACACATAAACCGGGCATCACTTTGTATCAAAATGATTCGCAAGAATTAAGGCGTTATGTACTCAGTGATTGGGATGACAAACCCCATGTATTGTGTTATGATCATACAAAAGGGCTCTATTTTGCCCATATGTAATCTTGGAGTGATAGGTTATGACCCGAACTAAAGCAGAGCTTGAAGCGGAAAAGCAAGCAGCGAATAAAACTTCTCTGGAGGGAGCGGAAAAACTCCGCAAAGAACAAAGAGATAAAGAGTACAATGCAGCGCTAGAGACCGAACAAGCCAAACAGCGACAGCAGTGGGCCAAGGTTATGGATGAGTTGAGAAGTAAGCATAAACTCAAAAATCGAAAAGAGGGCGGCCCTGAAACTTATTGGGAAGAAGTAGAGCAATTGGCTGATCATCTGATTAACTCAGACCAAAACTCCACCATTGACTGGCGTTCCAATATGATGTCCTTGTTGAATTTATTAACAAAATTGAACAAAGCAATAAACATATCGTCAGAACAGGTTGCTGGCGAGGCATTGGACCTTGTAAAGCAGGCTACTCGACCTTTCCCTGTGTTTGGACATCTGTTTCATCCTAACGAAAAAATATATCAGTCGCTTAAAACAGCGATACTTCATAAAGTCATTCAAGGCAAAGGGGATTTTGAGCTACCTATTCTGGAACACAAGGTTTCTTTTAAAGATGGAAAAGTTAAGGTAGCCGATTTGACTCGTGCTGATCGTATCCCATTAAATAATGAAAATGAAGCAAATAAAGCGCTTAAAAAGTTTGTTGATATTTGGTTAGAAGAGCAAGGTTATATCCCTGTTCCTAATCCTAACGCTCCTGTTAATAGTGGTAAGGTTTATAAACATCATGCAACTGGTGTATTATTGAATGAGGATAAATTTAACGAATTAAATAATGATCCACAAACCAGCTTTGCCACATTCCTAAAACAAAATGCCACCTTGAAGTATGACGAGCAAAGAGAGGCGCAGAGCACACCCGCTTCTCCTTAAGCACTTTTTATCAGGACTGCGGTATTCCGCTATGAAAACGGAATACCGTATCAGTTGATAAAATAAAATCATTTTCTAATGATAAAAACAAATGCAAACGCTGTTCTATATTTCCACCGTATAATTTTGCCAGTCGCAGATACTCCTCAAAATGACGCGCTTCAGATTTAATTAAAGTTCCATAAAATTTGATTAAGTCCTTATCCTCAAGATAAGGGATAATCGCATGAAAGCGCTCACAGGAACGGGCTTCAATAATGGCTCCAATAATCAGCTGATCACAGAGGCGTTGAAGGACATTTCTGCTGGTAACCTCTTTGTGCATTTGGGTCGCATAACCCGAAGGTTGCAAAGGACAAAATTGAATTCCTCTTTGGGTCATAAAATGAATGACTTTTTCAAAATGAAGTAACTCTTCCCGAGCTAAAGGAGACATCACATCAACCAGTTCTTTTTTTTCTGGATATTTGCTCATAAAATTAATGGCAGTAGCTGCTGCTTTGCGTTCACAATGGGCATGGTCGATTAATAGCAAAGGAATATGATTTGCTGCAAAATCCAACCATACTTGTGGCGTTTTTACCTGAAGAAAATCATTTAATAATTGTAAATCATTGTCTAAACGTTTTAACATCTGCGAGATACACTATACTTAATAAAAATAAACTGTCTTATATCATATACCTTAATGAAATTGAATTGGATGAAAAATGAACGGGGAAGAAATTGATAATGAATTAAACCAATGGTTTTCAACTTATGGTGCAATAACAGCTGAACGTATATTAGGAAGATATAATGTTAATCTAGCACAAACGGACTTGGTGGCAGCAATTAAAAGTCCATTTAGTTTTTACCATCGCTTAATACAAGTTCCATTAAAAAGCGTACTCAATGGTATCATCTTACAGCAGGCGAATGATTATCATGTTTATGTGCAGAAATTATATATTGATTATTTACTTTCTGGTGAAAATTCTAAAGGCGAAGAGGCTCAAGGCGCTGCAACACGTGAAATCATAGAAAATGAGCGGCAACAATTAGTTGCGCTGGGTGAGCAGTTTCAAAAAGTTCAGGGGGATCAGGATTATTTGATTGCAAACAGTCAGCGTATTTTGATTCAAATGACTCAACGGTTTAACGCCGAACTTGAAAAAGCGCTCAGCTCGCTTAACAAACTACTAAAAGCTGCTGGCCACAAAGTGAAAAAGAGTCAAATTCGTCAAGCTATCAATCATGCACTGATTTATTGTAATGTAATCGAGATTCGAACTAATGGCTCTCTTTTTGTTGATAAAATGAATGAAGTACTTAAGGTATCCCTAAAAGAGGACTTAAAAGGTAAAATGTTAACTTCATTATCAGAACTGTTACAAATGGACATCGATTTTGATGATCAAATCATCGATTATGTTCAGCAAACCGATGAAATTAATCGGTCAGCCAATTCGTATCGAAGTCAGTTTTTTGATACGATTATCCGTGTTATTGATTTAATGAAATCCTTGCCCGAATATAAAATTGATCCCGAACAAGATGCGATTAACAGAGAGCCTTTGTATTTTGATAAAAGTATAGGGTCTCTATAATTTATCAATCGATATCGGAAAGCAAAACAACTTCGGAATCTGTTTTGCTTTTATCATCAAGATCATAATCATATAAAAATGAATTTATATTAGCCATATAGCCATTATTTCGTGTATAATATGGCACTTTAACTAACCCCTTATGGAGTCCCTGATGGCAAAAGAAACAACATTGTCAATTATTAAGCCCGACGCAGTTGCTAAATCGGTTATAGGTCAAATTTATACTCGTTTTGAAAACGCAGGCTTAAACATAGTCGCTGCAAAAATGATGCAACTTTCACGTGAACAAGCAGAAAGTTTTTATGACATTCATCGCGCACGTCCTTTCTTCAAAGATTTGGTCGAATTCATGATTTCAGGTCCAGTAATGATTCAGGCATTACAGGGTGATAATGCGGTAATGAAAAACAGAGACATCATGGGCGCAACTAATCCTAAAGAAGCTGCCCCTGGAACCATACGTGCTGATTTTGCTGATAGCATTGATGCCAATGCAGTTCATGGTTCAGATAGCCTAGAAAATGCTGCTCGTGAAATTGCATTCTTCTTTGAACCTCATGAGATTTGTGAACGATAAAAATTAGTTTTTAGATATTTAATGACTGTAGTAATGTAGCGCTGAGCAGCGCTATAACCTGTCATCCCGGCGTCGCGAAATATCTCCTACTATAGCACAGTGTTACGAGGGGAGATCCCTCATTACACTCGGAATGACGGCAGCTTCACTGCGCTGCTCCAGAACTACACTTTTCTTGTCGAACGTCATTAAATTTGGAGTATAAATGACTGAGCAAAAAGTAAATCTGCTGGATTACAATTACCAACAAATGCGTGAACTGCTGGATAGCTGGGGCGAACAACCTTATCGTGCCCAACAAATAATACAGTGGATTCATCAAGCAGGTTTATCTGATTTCACTAAAATGACGAATCTAAGCAAGTCATTAAGAGAAAAACTTGCACAACTGTCGTTTATTAAATTACCTGAAATCGTTGCTTGTCAAAAATCCAATGATGGTACTCACAAATGGCTTTTAAAACTGGATTGTGGCAATTGTATTGAGACTGTATTTATTCCTGAGGCTAATCGTGGAACTTTATGTGTTTCCTCACAAGTAGGCTGCGCTTTAAATTGCTCTTTTTGTTCCACAGCAAAACAAGGTTTTAATCGCAATTTATCTACTGGTGAAATTATTGGTCAGGTTTGGTTAGCAGTACGTGAATTATCATTACAACAGGGTGCGCATGACAAAAGAGTGACAAATGTGGTGATGATGGGTATGGGCGAGCCTTTACTCAATTTTGATAATGTAGTGTCAGCAATGAATATTATGATGGATGATTTTGCTTATGGATTATCAAAACGTCGCGTTACTTTAAGCACTTCGGGAGTATTGCCTGACTTGGAGCGTTTAAGGGAGGTCAGTCCTGTAGCTCTGGCTGTTTCATTACATGCACCAAATGATGAATTAAGAAATGAGTTGGTCCCTATAAATAAAAAATATCCTCTGGCTCAGTTAATGGCCTTGTGTAAAACTTATTTTAAAAATGAACCGCGACGAAAAGTGACTTTTGAATACGTTATGCTTAAAGGGGTTAACGACCAACCATTGCATGCAAAGCAATTGATAAAGTTGTTGCGTAATGTTCCAGCTAAAGTCAATTTAATTCCTTTTAATCCTTTTCCTATGACACAATATGAACGCTCATCTCAGGAAACAATTGATGCCTTTAGAGACATGCTAATCGCTCAAGGCATTAATACAATTACTCGAAAAACACGCGGCGATGATATCGATGCCGCATGTGGTCAATTGGCGGGTGAGGTGAAAGACAGGACGAGTCGTTCTCAAAGATGGCAAAAGTTACACTTTATGCCTAAGGCAAATCAAGAGCTCAAGACTGCAGAATAATCAGTGCAACGCGACTTTCTGTTCGCTTTGTTTAGGCTGGATAACCCGAGATGTTGTTGATGTCATCCACGTATAGTAAAGGACTTCTCATCGTACCACGTTGCCAGGTGGGGGGATCCTGCACAACTCTAGGGGTGACGGAGCGGTCTTTTCATTGTTTTCAGCCCCAACTCTGTCATCTGAATTACAGTAAAAGTCATTATTTGTGACAAATCATTTTTAATTTATTTGTAAGCGGTTATAATGCGCAATCATTTCTAACCTTAGTGTGAAATATTGTGTTCAAAAAGTTTTATCTCTTGTTGATTGTGAGCTGTCTTTGTTTACAGGCATGTGCGCATGATGAAGAAAGTGAAACACAGAATTTAAAAAAACCGGATCTCAGCAAGGCTGCCTCATATAATGTTCAGTTGGGATTAGGTTATTTAAAGCAAGGTGATAGACCAAGAGCGAAGAAAAAGCTGATCACCGCATTAGAGCAAGAACCGAATTCACCTGATGTTAATTCGGCAATGGCTTATTTTTTTGAACAAACAAAAGAGTTGGATCAAGCAGAGAAATATTATTTAAAAGCCCTTTCGGTAGCAGGAAACGGCGGCGCCCAGCTTAACAATTACGGGGCTTTTCTATGCAGACAAGGTGATTATAAAAAAGCTGAAGCTTATTTTTTAAAAGCGGTTAATGATTTAAAATATTTGCATACTGCAGGAGCTTATGAAAATGCAGGTCTTTGTGCGCTATCAGTTCCAAATGAAGAGAAAGCCAAAAGCTATTTCGCAAAAGCATTAAATCAGGATCCTTCTCGAAAAGTGTCATTTTATGAATTACTAAAACTTGAAATCAAAATGGGACATGATTCAGAGGCATTTGCTCTGGTACAGAAGCATCCTGAGCTAGTTTTGAATGATAGGGCATTATTAATTTTGGCCAAAGAAGCTTCTGATAAAGTTGGGCAACATGCTATAGCTGCAGAATATGAACAAAGCATAAATAATATGAATTCCAATATCGATAATAGTGGAGTAAATAATGAATACAACAACCACGCTGGATGAAAATATAATAGAGCATGATAAGAATCCAGGCGAGCAACTTGCTAGTATACGCCAACAAAAAGGATATACAGTTGAGTATGTTGCCAATAAATTGCACTTAAGGGCTCGTATTATTGAATTAATTGAGAACAATGAATTTCATTTGTTACCAGAACCTGTTTTTGTTAAAGGTTATTTACGTGCCTATGCTAAATTATTAGGTACTTCTCCTGAGCCTTATTTAGCCATATTTAATGAGCAGTTTGTTGTTGAGAAAAAATCGGATCGAGCCCTCTTATGGCAGCAAAGTAAGCGTGAATCTCACAAGGCAGAACATGTGATTCGTTGGTTTACAATTTTATTTGCTTTAGGCGTGATCGTCGCTGTAGGTGTTTGGTGGCAAAAAAATAGGGATACCCAACAGGTGTTTCCTGCCAAGAATGCTCCCGCTGATTTATCCTTAAATCAAACACCAGCAATGGAAACTACAGAGCTGAAGCTTACTGATATATCAAAAATGCAATCATTATTAAATCCAAAACCGGAAATGTCCCCTTTGGAGAAAATCGGTGGCTGAGCGAATTCAAGCAATACGAGGAATGAATGATATATTGCCCGATGCAACGGTATTTTGGCGGACTATTGAACAAATTTTTGTGAGGGTGTTGTCCAGTTTCGGTTATCAGGAAATCCGTTTACCACTTGTTGAAAGTACCCAATTATTTAAACGGACTATAGGTGAAGTAACCGATATAGTCGAAAAGGAAATGTATACTTTTAATGACTTAAATGGAGACAGTATTACCTTAAGACCCGAAGGAACAGCCGGCTGTGTTCGTGCTTGCTTGCAAAACGGACTTTTGCATAATCAACAGCAAAAATTATGGTATTTAGGCCCCATGTTTCGTCATGAAAGACCTCAGAAAGGACGCTATCGACAATTCAATCAATTAGGTGTTGAGGTTTTTGGAATACCCGGTCCAATGGTTGAATTGGAGTTGATTTCAATTTGCCGTAAATTTTGGGAGCAATTAGGATTTGCCGATTCTGTGCAGTTACAGGTGAATACCTTAGGCGAGTTAGAGGAGCGTCAGCGTTATAAAAAAATTCTTGTCGAATATCTGACTGATCATGAAAATCAGTTGGATGAGGACAGCAAGCGCCGATTAACCCGCAATCCATTGCGGATTTTAGACAGTAAAAATCCTGAAATGCAGCTGTTATTGGCTAATGCACCAAAATTAATGGATGTTCTTGATGGAAAAAGTCGTGAGCATTTTCAGTCTTTTTGTGAGGGACTGGAGGCATTAAAGGTACCTTATGTAGTCAATCCCGTTTTAGTGAGGGGGCTCGATTATTATGGACATACCGTCTTTGAGTGGGTTACTGATAAATTAGGTAGTCAGGCTACTGTCTGTGCCGGAGGACGATATGATATATTGGTGGAACAATTAGGCGGTAATCCAACGTCTGCTGTAGGTTTTGCTTTAGGCATAGAAAGAATTTACTTGTTGATGGAAACTTTGGCTCTTCTGAAGGAAGAGAGAAAAAAGAATGCATTGTATATTATTACTGACAATGAGCAGGCGGTGATAGAAGGACTTCTAATTTCTGAACTGATACGTAGCGCTTATCCAGAAATTGAAGTATCCGTAAATACTGCGGGTGGTAGTTTCAAAAGCCAATTCAAAAAAGCAGATAAAAGTGGTGCACGCCTCGCTTTAATTTTAGGTGCAGAGGAATTAGCAAATCAACAAATCAGTATTAAGGATTTACGTAATGAAGCAGAGCAAATTACTGTGAATCAAAATATGATTAATCAAGTATTAAAAGATTATTTCGAGTGAGGTAGGAGAACGCTATGTCAGTGTATATGACTGAAGAGGAACAATTAGAATCGATAAAAAAATGGTGGAAGCAATACGGTAATCTTGTCACCGTAGTATTATCGCTTATCCTCTTTGGTATTGCAGGGTATCGATATTTGCATTGGCATCAGGAAAAGCTGACACAACAGGCATCAATTGCTTATGAACAAATGATGGTAGCTCTGTCGAATCAAAATATTAAATCGGTACGAGCTTATGCGAATGAATTGATTCATGAACACGGTAATACCGTTTATGCTGATGCTGCACATATGACACTTGCGAAAATTTACGTATCCAAAAATAAACTGGATAAAGCAACAGATGAGTTACAAGCCGTTGCAACAAACAGTAAAATGTTGTCCTTAAAGCAGATCGCTAAGATCCGTTTGGCGCGAATTTTGGCCGCAGAAAAATCTTATACAAATGCCCTTAAGGAACTGAGTAGTGTTGATGACAATACTTATTTGCCAGTAATTAATGAATTAAAGGGTGATATTTATGGTGCTACTGGTCAATATCAGGAAGCCATGAGTTCCTACAAACTGGCATTGGATGAAGTGAAAAATAATGGAATGGGTAATTTATTTTTGGAAATGAAAACTAATGCGATAGCAAGTAAATCACATTCAATGATTTCTGAGAATAAAAAAGTCGAGTCTGCATAACGATTATTAGGAGCCTGTAGGCAGTGGTGCGAAATGTCTAATTTTCCATGTTTTTCGCGTATGCTCAGGATGGAAATTCAAAGCGGTTATCACAATTATTGATATATTTTGTATAGCACAAACTTGAGGTTTAATTTTCATGAAAATGAAATTATTTATTTTAATTCTCTGTACTTTAATTCAGGGATGTTCAAAACTTGATGATTACATGTTAGGTAAAGACAACACGCCAAAACCTAGAGAGCTGAAGCAAGTTAAAGATAAAATTAAAGTGGAGCAAAATTGGAGCACTGCTGTAGGTAAGGCTTCTAAAAATAAAGAATATCTAAGGATAAAACCCGTAGTCAGTGGCGGTGTTATTTATACTGCAGACACAAGTGGTTTAGTACAAGCAATTAATAAACATAATGGTAAAATAAAGTGGGCTACGGAGCTGAAGCATGGTTTAGTTAGTGGTCCTGCTGTAGCTCATGGATATCTTGCTGTAGGTACTAATAACTCGTCATTAGTGGTGCTCAATCAAAATAATGGTAAAAAGCTGTGGCACGCCAGGGTTACTGGAGAAATTTTATCGCCACCTACTATTCTAGGTAAAAAAGTAATCGTTAAGACAATCGATGGCAGAGTTTATGCGTTTAATACCGCAGACGGTAAGCAAATGTGGATGGCAGAGCATGGTGCACCCAGCTTGATTCTTAAGGCGAGCTCATCTCCTGTTGCTATGGGAAATCTAGTGTTAATCGGTTTTTCTGATGGTAAATTGGATGCATACGATCGAGAAACAGGGCGGTTAGTATGGCAAAGAAGTATTGCGTATGCCTCTGGGTCGAGTGATGTAGAGCGCTTAGTCGACATCGACGCCGATCCAATTATTGACAATAATGTAGTGTATCTTGCTAGTTATCAGGGATACATTGGTGCACTGTCCTTGACTGATGGACAATTTATTTGGAGAAAGCCCGGTTCTGTCTATAAAAATATGGTATTAAATGGTAATACCCTGTATGTAACGGATAGTCATGATGTCTTATGGTCTATTGATAAGCGTAATGGCCAAGTTAATTGGAAACAAACCAGTCTGAAAGCAAGAGGATTGACTGAACCAGCGCTGGTCAAAAATGATTTGGTTGTAGGGGATAAAACAGGTTATCTCCATTTTATTGATGCTCAAACAGGTGAAATTATAGCTCGTTCAAAAGTTTCAGGTGGTGTCAGTATTTCTCCAAGCGTGGTCGGAAGAAAGTTATATGTATTAACAGACAATGGAATGCTTAATCAATTATCTGTGAGTTAATAAATGATCCCTGTGATTGCACTTGTTGGGCGTCCTAATGTTGGTAAATCAACCTTATTCAATAGGTTAACGAAGACGCAAGATGCCCTAGTTGCTGATTTTCCTGGCTTAACTCGCGATAGGCAGTATGGCCAAGCCCAGCATGATAATAAACACTATATCGTTGTTGATACTGGTGGTATTGGTGTTGACGATATTGCTGTTGATAATTTAATGTCCAAACAATCAGAGATAGCACTGAATGAAGCGGATATTGTTCTTTTTCTAGTTGATGGACGCTCAGGCCTGACGGGCATTGATGAAAAAATTGCCAATAATTTACGTAAATTAAGTAAAAAGATACATCTTGTTGTGAATAAAACGGAACAGATGGATGATGATGTTGCTTGCGCTGATTTCCATGCTTTAGGTATTGCAGATATTCATTCTATTTCATCATCACATGGTAGTGGAATTAGAGAGCTCCTTGATAAGATATTGGCACCATTTGCGTCTCAAGATGATGCAAATGAAGAAGATACTGCAATTAAAATTGCTTTTGCTGGTCGACCCAATGTTGGAAAGTCTACTTTGATTAACCGCATTTTGGGTGAAGAACGGGTTGTTGTTTATGATATGCCTGGTACAACCCGAGACAGTATCGCAATTCCTTTTGTTCGTGATGAGCAGAAATATGTGTTGATTGATACAGCGGGTGTGCGTAGAAAATCTCGAATTGATGAAAAAATAGAAAAATTCTCTGTAATTAAAACATTGCAAGCCATTGAAGAATCTAATGTGTGTTTACAACTTCTTGATGCAAGGGAAGGAATTACCGATCAAGACATGAATTTGATTGGTTTTATTATTGAATCCGGTAAAGCTTTAGTTATTGCGGTTAATAAGTGGGACGGTCTGGATGAGGAACATAAGGAAAAGGTAAAAAGTGAATTATCCAGAAGATTGCATTTTGCAAATTTTGCAAAAATACGATTTATATCTGCATTACATGGCAGCGGAGTAGGGAGCCTATTTAAAGACATAAATGAGGCTTATGCTTCAGCCGTCCAATCTTTTTCTACGCCCAGATTAACACGCTTACTCCAGGATATCAGTACGAAACATACTCCTCCTTGTGTGAGTGGGCGCCGAATAAAATTGAGATATGCTCATCTTGGTGGTCACAATCCTCCGGTGATTGTAATTCATGGAAATCAATTGGCTGATTTACCTGATAGCTATAAGCGTTATTTAAATAATGAATTTATTAAACATTTAGGGTTGGTAGGAACTCCTTTGAAACTTGAATTTAAAGGTGGAACGAATCCTTTTGCGGATAAAAAAGTTAAATTATCACAACGCCAAGTGAATAAAAAAAGAAGATTAATGAAGCATGTCAAAAAGAGAGAAAAAAGCAAGAAATAGTCACTGATTTACTGTTAATTTCTTCATAAAATTAAATCCGATACGAATTAGATACAGCATCTAAAAAATGGTTGGGCCAAAAGGCCCAACCTACAACTGTTTATTCTCCTATTCCTCATATTTTTTGGATTTATAGAGCGCTTTGCATTGGGTAATAATCTGTTTCATTCGTGTTCCACCAATATTTAATTTATTTAGAAGCGCAGGATTTTCAGCAATTGTTTTGCATAAGAGTATATTTTCTCCAAGCAGCATTTCGATTTCTGCTTTTGTAAAGTTGGTGATGCAGGTGATGGGATATAAGCCTGAAAACTCAATTAACTCTTTTAAACTGCCTTTTTCCGGAAAATCCCAGCTAATTAAATGTAAGCCAGCGCACTGACCATATTGTATTGCATCGTTGGTAAAACGAGTATTAGTAACAAGCCAGCCTTTAAGAGTTTCTTCAGGTTTTTTGTTATAAGCTTGTTCGATATCAAGAAAACGAGCTTTGATATACAAAGTAACTTTTACATCACATGCAAGACCTAAACGATTATGGTATTTGCACTCGACAAAAACACGTTCGTTTTGACGCTCACCAACTACATCAACTTCATGGTTGACACAATAGCCCTTTGTAATTTGATTATTGAGTACCTTATAGCCTTGATGCCGCATGAGTTCTGCAACGAATTTTTCAAAAGGATATCCAGAAAATCCAAGCTGCATAATCGCGCGCTTTAGATGATATTTACCCGCCAAAGCTCTTGACTGATTGCGTAGAAGCCGAAACGCAATCCGATAAATTTCATGTGTGGTCATACCATCAACTACAGATTGAGACACTTCACTCACAATTTTATTAATAAGTGATTCGTCCGCTCCAACCCGCTTTAACGAGCGGTAGATACGATGTGGATTGAAAGGAACTTTTTCTCCAGTAGATTTAATGATATTAACAGGATTCGTAGGTGCAATTATTCGATTCATTTATAAGTTCCACTTAAGTAGTGAATCAATGATATTTTGACTTATATCAATATGATTTGAGGGATGAGGAATCGTGTTACAACTAATAATTTGGGTTGTATGAGACGCTAAAAGTTGTTGATACGCACCGCCGGCAAAAATAGCATGAACCCCGATACAAATAGCAGGTTGCATCCTTAAGGAATGAATATGCTTTAAAGTTTCTATCATTGTCATTCCAGTAGATATAATATCATCAATGAGTATAGGGGTTGCTTTAATATATTGATTTATCCCTGGAATGGAAATTTCAACCTCGGTATCGCTTTTCCTGTTTTTCTCCAATATGGTGAAAGGGGCACTAGATTTTAATGCAATTGTTTCAACCCATTGCGCGCTCTCTGAATCAGGACCAATAAGAATTGGATTGGGAACATGATGATGGATCCAGGAGGCAATCGCATTGGTCGCATGCAACACGGTCGTTGGTATTTCATAAATTTCATTTAAATCCTTCCAACGATGCAAGTGCGGATCAATCGTGATTAAGCCGTCAAAATAAGAAGAAATCAATTGTGCAAAATAGGCAGAAGTAATGCCTTGACCTGATTCAAATACTTTATCTTGCCGCATATAAGTAAGATAGGGAGCGATTAAGATTATTTTGGATGCACCCAAAGATTTTACCGTTTGTGCAGCAAATAAAAGTGGAAGAATTTTCGGGTTGGGATGGACCAGATTAACTACAAATATGACAATTCGCTGGGCTACATCAGAGTGAACTCTTACCACAGTTTCTTCATCCGGAAATTGATGAAAGTTTATTTTCCCCAACTCATAATGGCATTTCGTTTGGATTGTGTGCGAGAGTTCATTATGTCCAAATAATGTAAAAAGTATGGGATTTTTCATGTGCTGGCCTCAATTTGAAATATCTCATGCCCTTGCTTCAAGAAATCAAGAGCATAATTGAGTTCACTACGAGTTTCTGCGTAGATTCTAAAGAGGGGCTGAGACTTTTTGACTACCGAATGCAGTTCTGTTAATAGCTCAACACCCGCTCCTTTTGATTTTGGTGCTCCAGCTAATTTTGCCATTTGAGAAATGTGACGATTATCAATGTTAATCACGATCCCTGAGCGTGTGGATTCAATGGTATGAACAACCGGTGCCTTTTTTATCTCTCGTAGACCACCTTGAGCCCGGCAAATTGCTTCAAATTTAGCTAAAGCCTTGCCACTATTGAGTAGATGAGTTGCTATATTTAGTCCTTGACCTGGCAAAATCTGAGGGGAAAACTCTATGATATGTCCCGCTAATACTAAAGCATGATCACGTAAATCTTGTGGCGCATGTATATCGCAATTTAAAACGGATAATACATCCAGTGCCTCTAAAACAGGTCCAATCCCACGGCCTACCGGTTGTGATCCATCGCTAAATATTACTTTTATTTTGAGGTCAAATTCCTCGGCAACGCATTCTAATAATTTTTTTAAAGATTCAGCCCTTTCAATGGAACGAACCTTAGCGGTGGTTCCTATAGGCATATCAATAACTAGATGATTTGAGCCAGCAGCTATTTTTTTTGACAAAATAGATGCAACCATTTGGCCCTCGCTATCAATATTTGCGGTTCGTTCAATGCGGATTAGTAAATCATCAGCAGGGCTTAATGACATCGAGCCACCCCAAATCAAGCAGCCGTTTTCTTGCTCCACAACTTTTTTCATTTCATTGAGTGTTAAATTAACCCTGGTGAATACTTCCATTGTATCTGCTGTTCCTGCTGGGGATGTGATGGCCCGTGAGGAAGTTTTGGGAATTACTAAGCCAAATGCAGCGACAATTGAAACAACAATAGGTGTAGTGCGATTTCCTGGTAGGCCACCCACAGAGTGTTTATCTACGATGAATGGAACCTCCCACGATAATTGTTGCCCAGAATGGATCATCGCTCGAGTAAGATCAAGAATTTCCTTCTGTGAGAGCCTGTCACCACCGCTCGCTGCGATATACATTGCTATATTAATGTCCGAAAGTTGTCCGGATACAATGTCTTTAATGATGTGGTTTGTTTGTTCAGCGGTTAATTCATTACCATAAATTTTGGAGCGAATATAACTAAGTGAATCGAGTGGTTGAGGATGAGTTACAGCAATCTCATCACCTTCTTTAGCAGAGAGTAGCTCCCATGCATAATTTGAAAGACTCGCTTCATTGTGCCTTAATAAATCAGTTTCTACTGTGTTTAATGTGGCAATAATAGAGCGCTCATTGAGTATAACCCGAACACGCGTTTGGGCAGTGAATCCCTCAGATTTGCAAATATGACAATCTTCACGCATATAAATAACAGGTTCTTTATGGGTATTAATTCCTAAGTATTTAAGCGTCAAGGTTGTGTGCTTTTTACTCATAATTGCTCTTTTTGTCCATACTCAGGAATAGTACATTCCCAACCGAGTTGTGTTTCAATTTTGTGCTTTAAAGAGAGAGCAGCTTCTGATTCTCCATGAGTCACAAAAGTTTTTTTAGGTGCCTGTCGAAATTGTTTAAGCCAAGCAAGTATTTCACCATAATCGGCATGGGCCGAGGTACTACGCATAGCCTCTACGTGAGCATTTATAGGGATGATTTTGCCATGGGCTTCAATAAACTTTTTACCTGCTAGAATTTCTGCACCTAGTGTTTCTTCTGCTTGGAATCCAGTAAACAATAAAGTATTACGTGGATCCGAGGCGTAGGCTCTAATATGAAATATAATACGCCCACCAGAAGCCATGCCGCTTGCAGAGAGAATAATCTTGGGTGTTTTATCTAAATCCAATTCAATCGACTCATCCATGGCCCTCACGTAGGTTGCAACATCACAGAGCTCCTGACATTGGCTTTCGGTTAACCGAAGATCTTCTACATGGTTATATAAAATTTGCGTTGCATTAATCGCCATGGGGCTATCTAAATAAATGGGTACATTTGGAATCGCATTTTCTTTTCTTAACTCAGAAAGATGATGCAACAGTACTTGTGTACGGCCTACAGCAAATGCTGGAATAATCACTGAGCCGCCTCGGCGAATGGTTTTATTAATAATTGTTTTTAATGTCTGCTTGGGGGGTTCTTTTTCATGTAGACGATCGCCGTAGGTTGATTCGATGACAAGGTAATCGACCTGTTGAACTTCTGTAGGTGTTTTCATTACCGGATCATGCATCCTTCCTAAATCTCCGCTAAAAAGCAGTGATGTATCCTGATGTTGGATTCGTACAAAAGATGAACCAATGATGTGCCCGGCAGGAATTAATCGAACGCTTAAGTTATTATTCAGTTGGATTACTTTATTGTAGGCATGTGGCTGAAACAGCTTTAATGCATTTTCAGCATCTTCAAGCGTATAGAGAGGTAGAGCAGGGTGATGTTTTGAATAATGGTGCTCATTGGCGTGTTTGGCATCTTCTTCTTGGAGATGTGCACTATCACGTAATAGGAGTTCACATAAATCTTTAGTCCCGTACGTGCAATAAATGGGTTTATCGAAACCATGCTTCACCAATAAAGGTAGATAGCCGGTATGATCAATATGGGCATGTGTGAGAATCACCGCATCCAATATTTCCGGACTAAATGGCAGTGGACTCCAATTTTTTAGACGTAACTCCTTTGGACCTTGAAAAAGCCCACAATCCACCAAAATATTTTTTTGATCAAACGAAAGGAGGTACTTGGACCCTGTAACAGTTCCGTTGGCGCCAAGAAATGTGATTTGCATGATAATTAATCCTTTAATAACAGCGCAGATAAAAAAAATTAATTATTAAAGTCGTAAAGTCAAAACATCACATGGGGCATGATTCACCGTAGCATGCGCCGTACTGCCCAAAAATGAATGCAAACCAACGGATGAGTGGCTTCCAATAACAATAAGCTGGCAATTTAATTCTTTAACTTTATTAAAAATATGTTCTTTAACTGACCCTACTTCAACAAATTGTTGTTCTTGAGGGATATTATAATTTTCACCCAGTAATGCTAAAACGGTTTGCGCATCATCTTTGGCAGGATTTGCTAATTCTGTAAAACCTAGACCTTGGGCTAGTTGGAAACTCGCAGGAAGCTCTATAACATGCAACAGGTATAATGTAGCATTAAATTGTTTGGCAATAGAAATTGCTTTTTCTGTGAGATGATTATGCTCCTTGAGCAAATCCGTAGCAAATAAAATATTCTTATACATAGAAGCCTCTCAATGGTATTTATTATTGTAAATAATAGTAGATTCCTTGATATAAGTACCTATTTTACATTACAAAATATGAAATAATTTAGTTTAAATGGTTGAGAAGTGGCGCCATATTGTCCATATCTTTAAGATATTGCTCATGCTGGATATTTGATGGTGTCAAATTGGTTATTTGTGCCGAGACTACACCCTTGCAATACATCTGAAATCAGGATTTATTTCCTTTAGAGGAGTCAAAACAAAATCTCGAGAGTGAATGTGTGGATGAGGAACAATGAGTTTCTTCGATTGAACAACACGATCTTCATATAAAAGAAGATCAATATCAATAATTCTAGGACCCCAGCGTTTTTTCCGGATTCTTCCTTGTTTCTTTTCAATTTTTTGGCATGCATTAAGTAGTTCTAAGGGAGATAAAACAGTAGAAAGCTCAATCACTGCATTACAAAAATCTTGTTGTCCTTGTAATCCCCAGGCTTTTGACCAATAAAAGGATGATACTTTAGTAACAACAGTACCGCGCAATGATTTTATTGATTTAATTGCTTTTCGAAGTTGACGTTCAGGGACGTGCTGATTTGAGCCCAACCCTATGTAACAAACATTCATTATGAATCGCTTGCTTTTTTGGGTTTTGGCTTACGGCGGCGTTTACGCTTCTGCGTATCAGGTGTTAATTGCGCAACCATATTGGCTTGTTCGGCCTCATCTGCATCCTGGAACGCCGTCCACCATTGTGCGAGCTCCATAGACTCATCCCCTGCAAGAGCACGTAATGCCATAAAATCATATGCTGCCCTAAAGCGTGGATGTTGTAAGAGGTTAAAGGCTCTTCCTCCGAGTCTTTTGGCAAAACGATACTGCAGTAACCAAATTTCCCGAATAATTTGTGTATAGCGTCTGGGTATGGAAATAATTTTGTTTTGCTCAGCAAGAACCAGTGACATTGCTTTTTCTATAGATGGGAGTGGATCAACACCGGTTTTTTGTAAGTCCTTTGAACATTCAATCATGGGGAACCATAGAAGGACTGCAAATAAAAATGCGGGAGTTACGGGTTTATCTTCCCTGATACGCGTATCGGTATTTTCCAGAGCAATGGCTAATAAGGCATTTACAGGATATGAACTGTTTAATAGGGCATTAGTTTGTGGGCATAAATACTGAAATAAACCATATTTCATAAGCAGTTTTTGAACTACCTCAGCATTGCCGCATTGATATAATTTGGTCATTTCATCAAATAAACGCGAATTAGAGACATGTGTTATCAGATGGCTAATTTCAGGGAAAGGGGCCTCTGTTTCGGGTGCAAGTTTGAAATTTAATTTTGCACTAAATCGAATCGCCCGTAACATCCGCACTGGGTCTTCCTGGTAACGTTTTGTTGGATCGCCAATCATACGAATGAGTTTTTCTTCAACGTCCTTTACACCACCAGTAAAATCAATAATAGTAGAGTCATTGATATTGTAGTAGAGCGAGTTAATTGTGAAATCGCGTCTCCAAGCATCTTCATCGAGTGAGCCATAGGCATTATCACGCACCAGCATTCCGCGTTCGTTGGTTTGTTGGCTCTCATCAGCCGCCATGTGTCCTCGGAACGTAGCAACCTCAATAATTTCTCGATGAAAAAGTATATGAACGAGCTTGAATCGACGACCTATAATTCGCCCATTTCTGAACAAATTCTTGACTTGATTTGGTGTTGCATCGGTTGCAACATCGAAATCTTTGGGGGCTTTATGCAGCAATAAATCTCGAACACTTCCGCCCACAATATAGGCTTGAAAACCAGCACCAATCAGGCGGTTCAATACTTTGAGCGCATTGCTACTAATGTCCGCTTTAGATATGGAATGTTTATTCCTTGGGATTATGTAAGCTGAAGCAACAGGAGGCACATGAGCTCTGTTTTTCTTTAACAGCTTTTTGATGAATTTGATGATCTCTGTATCTCACAAGATTAACGAAACATTGAATATTATATCGAAGCAAAAGAATAAAGTGAATATTTGCCTTTATAAACCTTTATTTTTAAGTCAAATTTGTAGGATGAATGCTACAGAAAAGCTTAGGTAATTATTGGATTAAGAGTATATCATATAGTTTTCAATTTCTGACATCTGAGGCTTTGATGGATTTTATTGATGTTATTGCAAGTTTGATCGTTTTGATCATATTAGAAATTGTTTTGGGAATTGATAACTTGGTTATTTTGTCCATTTTATCTGAAAGATTACCTCCTGAGCAGAGAAAAAAAGCAAGACATTGGGGGCTAACCCTCTCCTGGGTAATGCGGCTGCTCTTACTTGCGGTTGCGGTGGATTTGATCAAATTAACTAAGCCCTTGCTGACAATCAATCAGCTTTCGTTCTCTGCTCGTGATTTGTTTCTCATGCTAGGTGGTGCTTTTTTAATTTGGAAAGCTACCGATGAAATTCACCAAGATGTCACGGAAGATAGCGCATTAGTGAGTGATAACAAAAAGCATTCATTTAAAGCAACATTCAGGATGGTGATTTTGCAGATTGTAATCATGGATATTATCTTTTCTCTCGATAGTGTCTTGACCGCCGTTGGCTTGACCTCTCGATTTTGGGTCATGGCTCTGGCGATTACTTGTGCCATTTTTATTATGATTTTTGCAAGCGAACTGGTTAGTGCATTTATTAAACAACACCCGACGATTAAAATGCTTGCTTTGAGTTATTTAATTCTAATTGGCATGGTATTAGTTGCTGATGGGTTTTCTTTTCATATTCCTCGAGGGTATATCTATTTCGCTATGGGTTTTTCCCTATCGGTTGAGTCCCTTAATTTATTGAAGCGGTCACGAAAAAAAAGTAAACGGAAATCTGGAAATTAATTATGTTATATATTAAAGCGTTTCATATTATTGCGATGGTTGCATGGTTTGCTGGATTATTTTATTTACCTAGATTATTTGTTTATCACGCGGATACTTATGACGAGACCAGTATTATCCGTTTTAAAATAATGGAAAAAAGATTGTACTATGGGATCACCTGGCCTGCAGCCTTACTGACTACTCTATTAGGATTATTACTACTCACTTATAATCCTGCTTATTACCTTAAGGCAGGATGGCTGCAGGCTAAATTGAGCCTTGTTGTTCTTTTATGGGTTTATCACCTGCTGTGCGGGCATTATTTAAAAACATTTGCGCAAAATAAAAATCAAAAAAGCGCTCGTTTTTTTCGCATTTATAATGAAATTCCAACATTATTCTTGATAGCAATCGTGTTATTGGTTGTGGTTAAGCCGTAACTTCAGTGATGATGGAAATCATAATGTGGTTACTTAGCCCGGGATAGTAGCGGAATCCGGGCTAGAGTCTTCACTCGGTATGGCTTATGGTCTTATTCCATTTCCACCATGTCAAAATCTTCTTTTCCTGCACCACAATCGGGACAAAACCAATTTTCTGGTACATCTTCCCAACGTGTACCCGGTTCAATTCCATCCTCAGGCCATCCTTCAGCTTCATCATAGATAAAACCACAGATGACACAAATATATTTTTTATACTCTTGCATGATAGTACTCATTGTAAAAGGGCTTAATTTAGCTATTGTGGAACCTAATGTAAAGATCAGCCCCTTTTTTTTTGCCAATTTTTCGCAATGTCTGTAATATTATATCGCAAAATTATGGAGATTTTTATGACGCGTTCAACAGATTTATTTCATCAAGCCCAAGCAGTGATTCCTGGTGGGGTTAATTCTCCTGTACGAGCTTTTAAAGGGGTTGGTGGTGATCCTATATTTTTTAAGCAAGGTAAGGGGGCATACCTTATCGATGTCGATAATAATGAATATATTGATTACGTTGGGTCTTGGGGACCATTAATCCTTGGTCATTGCCACCCCGCTGTGATTGAAGCGGTAAGTAAGGTGCTTCATAGCGGTATGAGTTTTGGAGCACCTACAGAACTTGAAGTACAATTGGCTGAAAAAATTATCTCTTTAATTCCTTCAATTGAAAAAGTACGGATGGTGAATTCTGGTACTGAAGCCACAATGACTGCTATCCGGTTGGCTCGTGGTGTCACCCAGAAAAATAAATTCATAAAGTTTAATGGTTGTTATCACGGACACAGCGATAGTTTACTTGTCAAAGCGGGTTCTGGTCTTCTTACCTTAGGCATTCCTTCAACCCCTGGAATTCCACAAAGTGTCACAGAGCATACTTTAACCGCCAATTTTAATGATCTCGATCAAACCGCACAATTATTTCAAAAATTTCCTGACGACATCGCCGCAGTCATTTTAGAACCTGTTGCGGGAAATATGGGTTTCGTTTTGCCTGATTTAGAATTTTTGCAGGGATTGCGCCAATTATGCGATCAATACAACGCCTTATTGATTTTCGATGAAGTTATGACTGGTTTTAGAGTGGGGTTAACTGGAGCTCAAGGCGTGTTCGGAATCACGCCAGACATTACTACCCTAGGTAAAGTTATTGGTGGGGGCATGCCGGTCGGTGCCTTAGGTGGACGAGCAGAAATAATGTCCTTTCTGGCGCCTGAGGGACCAGTTTATCAAGCCGGGACACTCTCTGGAAATCCATTAGCTATGGCCGCTGGTCTTGCAACCTTATCTGAAATCGAAAAAGCTGGTTTTTTTGATTCGTTAAGTCAGTCTACAAAAGCTTTAACGCAAGCTTTAGCCTCGGTTGCTCAAACATTGAATATCCCATTTTTTACTGCTTCATTAGGTGGAATGTTTGGTTTTTGTTTTACAGAAAAGACACGCATCGCAGATTATGCTGACATCGCTGCATCTGATGAAATTTTATTCAAGAAGTTTTACCATGGAATGTTAGAAAAAGGCATCTATTTTGCTCCCTCTATGTATGAGGCTGGATTTGTTTCCAGCGCCCATGGAGAACATGAAATTGTTAAAACGCAAATGGCTGCAGAAGAAGTTTTGAGCCAATTGAAAAAATAAACAGCTTCTTACCCCTTCTCGAGTAAATCGAGGTTTCTCCCTGTAAAAAGTAGAGCATTTCAGGGTGGAATTCTTGTCGCGCTCGAGATGATATGGGCTGTAAGTAGGGTGAATTTAAAGATAAATAAATAAATTTTTAAAGGTACTAGACAGTAATTTTTCCACATGTCATATTCAGAGTGGGTCTTGAATTAACAAGGAAGGCTATAATGTCGGGAATGACAAAAAAGGAATTCATCAAATCAATGCCACAGGGAATTGTCCCTCTTTTCTTTATTCAAATAGTCTCCACTTTAAGTTTTAGCGTTCTTTACTCTACGCTCGTTTTGTACATGAAAGGGAAGTTGGGGCTGCAAACCAGCACTGCGAATAGTATTATGGGTGTCTTTATTGCATTCAATTATGGCTTACACTTGCTCGGTGGTTTTTGGGGTGGACGTTTGCTTTCCAATCGCGCATTGTTTTGTGCAGGAATGGTGGCACAAATTATAGGTTGTATCTTATTGTCATTTGGTGATCTCTCTTTTCTTTATTATGGCTTGGCAGCTTTTTTAACGGGGTCAGGTTTAAATGTAACCTGTTTAAATTGCATGTTGACTCAACGTTTTTCCCCAGAAGACACTCGTCGAGAGGGTGCTTTTCTCATGAATTATGCGGGAATGAATATTGGCTTTTTTGTTGGTTTTAGCTTGAGTGGCATATTCCAGCTCACTCAGAATTACGAACGACTTTTTTTAATGAGCAGTTTAGGAAATTTAATCGCTTTGATCATCTGCTTGTATTGTTGGCATCAGTTATCAGACAGAGAAACAATTTTTTCTCAAAAGGACAAGCTTTCTCAAAAAAGGGCTGTTCTTTTGGGATGCGCTTTAATTATTGTAATGCCTTTCGTGTTGAGTGAGTTGTTGCATTATGCTGACTGGGCTAAAAAGTTAGTCCTTGTAACTGGCGCGCTGATGATTGGTGTCATTTTATATTTAGCAAAACAACAACCAACAAAAGAAGCCAGAGATAAAATCATTGCTTTTGCCGTGCTTATGATTGTCGGAACCGTTTTTTGGATGCTTTATCAAATAGCTCCTATGGGGCTTACGGTCTTTATTGATCATAATGTCCAGAGAGAGTATGCGAGTTGGATTATCCCACCACAATGGTTCCAAAACATAAATACCGTAGCTATAGTTATTGGAGGTCCATTATTAGGCGTGTTATTGCATAAAATGCGCAGGAACGGTGTGCAAATTAATATTCCTACTCAGTTTGCGCTGGCGTTGCTCTGTATTGGAATGGCTTTTGTTATATTGCCTATTGGTATCGCCTACGCTAATTATGAAGGGCTAGTGAATCCTGGTTGGATTATTACTAGTTATATCTTACAAAGTATAGGAGAGCTTTTAATATCCCCAATTGGTTATGCTATGATAGGTTATTTGGCTCCATCATCATTACAGGGTGTAATGATGGGCATGTGGATGCTTAATACGGGTGTTGGTGCAACATTGTCCAGCTACAGTTCTAACTTGATGATTGAAGGGCAAGATAGTAGTTCGCCTTTAGTGACTAATAGTGGCTATAGTCATGTATTTTTAATGTTAGGGTTATTTGCAATTGGTGCTTCAATTGTACTTTTTATCATTGTACCTAAGCTGAGAGAGTTAATTCAGGAAAAAAAGTTAGCTGAAGTACAAGAGGCCAAGGGAATGGCTACAAATCGAGTGGTTATATGTGAGTAATTTTTTTGTACCGATTAATAAGGCAGAGCTCAATTGGCAAGATACTCTGCCTTTCTCAACACAATATGATGATGTGTACCATTCTTCTGATGGCGGAATGCATCAATCCCGGCATGTCTTTATTGATGGAAATAATCTAATTCAGCGTTGGCAATCATTTTCTAAAGATAAGCCCCAAAGATTTACTATTGCAGAGACTGGCTTTGGAACCGGTTTAAATTTTCTTGTAAGTTGGAGTTTGTGGGAACAATATGCGCCTGAGTCCTGTGAATTGCATTTCATTTCATGTGAAAAACATCCTTTATCTCTTAGTGATTTAAAGCGAAGTCTTGCTTTCTGGCCGCAACTGGAAAACCAGGCTCAACAACTGATCGCCAGTTATCCTGTATTGACACCTGGATATCATCATCTGTCATTTTGTGAGGGCAAAGTGACCTTAACATTGATGCTAGGAGAGGCATTGGAATGCTATGAACAGCTGCTAATTTGTGGGGAATCCTCACTTGAAAGGCAGCTTCGAACCGCTTTTGTCGATGCCTGGTTTTTAGATGGTTTTGCTCCATCTAAAAATAAAAGTATGTGGTCTGATGCCCTCATTAAAACAATTGCCATGTTATCTAATGAGCAGACTACCTTAGCTACGTATACTGCTGCAGGTTCTGTTAAAACCAATTTAACTGAAAATGGGTTTATTGTTGAAAAAAGAAAAGGCTTTGGACGAAAACGGCATATGATTTGTGCTCGTTTTGCACAAGATCCGATATACAAAGCAGCAAAACGCCATACACCATGGCATGTTAGTGCTCCTGAACGTTATTCCAGTAAATCAGCTGTTATTTTAGGTGCAGGATTGGCCGGCTGCTTTACCGCATACACACTTAATAAAAGAGGGTGGAACGTTACATTAATTGATGAATTAGGTCAGGTAGGTGATGGTGGATCTGCGAATCAGCAAGCCGTCTTATTCCCTAAACTCTCTGCTTACAATTCACCCTTAACGCAGTTTATGTTATCTGCATTTTTGTATGCTGCACGAGCTTATCAACGCATTTTAAATCAGGCCAAGATAGGTGAATTATGTGGCTCTTTGTTACTTGCATACTCTGACAAAGAAAAGTCGGCACAGTCCAGTTTACATTCTTGGCTGGCTCATTATCCAGAGTTGGGTTCATTAGTTGATATACAACATGCCTCTGAGTTAGCAGGATTTTTGCTCGATAAGCCTGGATTATATATTCCGTTATCAGGATGGATTAACTCTCCAGAATTATGCCGCTTTTTAATTAATCGAGAAGGCATTTCTTTGCTCACCAATACTTCAATTAAACAATTAGCTTTTGATAAGCGCTGGATAGTGAATGATATAAACACTGAAGTACTCATTTTGGCTAATGGGTATAAAATTAATTCATTCACAGAAACTGAGTATCTACCTGTCAAGCCGATACGGGGCCAGATGACAGCAATTCCAGCAACGGCTCAAAGTGCGTCTTTGAAACTACCTCTATGTGGTGATGGTCATGTTCTTCCTGCTCTTAATGGTATGCATCAATTAGGTGCCACTTATGAGTTAAAGTCAGCAGAATCACAAATTAAATCTCAGGATGATAGGATTAATTTAGCAAAGCTGAAGCAACTGGCTCCAGAAATTCTATGGTCTGATCAAGTAAGCAATCATTGGGCCGGAGTTAGAGCATCTACACCGGATTATCTTCCTTTGGTTGGTAAAATTGCTGATGCGGAACAGTTTGTACATCAATTTGCACGTTTGGAAACGAACGCAAAACGTTGGATTGCGCAGAGTGGACCCTATTATCCTGGACTTTATGCCTGTGCTGGATTTGGTTCCCGCGGTCTTACAACCATTCCTTTATGTGCGGAATGGCTCGCGTCGGTAATTAATAATGAACTAAGTTGTTTACCCAGAAATTTGCAACAAGCTTTATCCCCCGCACGTTTTTTGCGTAAAAATATAATTCGTGGAGCCATTAAAATCGATTGAGATGAGATTCTCATTAGAGCATAATAATAAACCTGTAGTCCTCGTCGTCTCTCGCTATCGAGATTATGACAAAAAACTAGGGGTTCACTAGCTGCAACTCTCGACTACGACAGTTCATATATTTAAGATCAAGGAGTGACAATTAATGGCTGGTTCCATGGGCAAAGCCTTCAAACAGATAATCAAAGAAAATAAACCCTTACCCGTATTGGGTGCCATCAACGCTTATTCTGCGATGCTCGCGCAAAGTGCCGGAGCTCAGGCAATCTATCTTTCAGGAGCAGGCGTTGCAAATGCCTCTTATGGCATACCTGATCTTGGCATGACCAATTTATCGCAAGTGCTCGAAGATGCACGAAGAATTACCGAAGCCTGTTCTCTGCCTCTTTTGGTTGACGTAGATACTGGATGGGGGCATGCATTTAATATAGCCAGAACAGTAAAGCTCATGGAAAAAACTGGGGTTGCCGCAATACATATTGAAGATCAAGTATTGGCAAAACGATGTGGACACAGACCTAATAAAGCTATTGTATCCATGAAGGAAATGGGGGATCGAATTAAATCTGCAGTTGATGCACGCCAAGATCCTGATTTTGTCATTATGGCAAGAACAGACGCCTATGCTGTTGAAGGCATGAACGCAGCGATCGAACGAGCTTTGCTTTGTATTGAATTGGGCGCTGATATGATATTTCCCGAAGCGATGACTCGCCTCGATGAATATCATACATTTACGAAGGCAGTTCCTGTGCCTGTGTTGGCGAATATTACGGAGTTTGGTAAAACTCCTTTATTTAGTCGGGAAGAGCTCAAACAAGTTGGTGTATCACTAATTTTATATCCTTTAAGTGCATTCAGAGCAATGTCTCAAGCTGCTTTAAATACGTACAGGGCAATTCTTCGAGATGGCACGCAAAAAAACATATTAGATAACATGCAAACTCGAGAGGAATTATACGAAGTACTTGGTTATTATCAATACGAACAAAAACTAGACCAATTGATGGAGGAAGACAATGAGTGTTAAAAGCGGCGGTTTAGCCGGTGTTGTTGCAGGACAATCAGCAATTTGTACAGTTGGACTAGCAGGTAAGGGTTTAAATTATAGAGGCTACTCAATTGATGATTTGGCTGAATATGCCACATTTGAGGAAGTAGCCTATTTGTTACTCTATGGGAAACTCCCTACTCAAAAGCAATTGGATGAATATACAAAGAAACTGACTCAGTTAAGGACATTACCAGAAAGTTTAAAAACAGTTCTTAAATTAATTCCTAAAAACACTCATCCCATGGATGTGTTGCGAACTGGATGCTCCTTTTTAGGAACAATTGAACCTGAAGATGATTTTTCCCAGCAATATCATATTGCAGATCGTTTGTTGGCTTTATTTCCAGGAATGATGTGCTACTGGTATGCCTGGCATTTTCACAATAAAGAAATATCTGGTTTAAGTGATGAGGAAACAACTGGAGCACATTTTCTTGCTCTATTACATGGAAGAAAACCGAGCAAACTAGAAGCTCAAATGATGAATGTCTCCCTAATTTTATATGCAGAGCATGAGTTTAACGCCTCTACCTTTGCGGCCCGAGTTACTGCTGCAACGCTTGCTGATTTTTATTCTGCAATTACCAGTGCAATTGGTACCTTACGTGGTCCTTTGCATGGTGGTGCTAATGAAGCGGCAATGGATCTTATTGGACGTTTCACAAGTCCTGATCAAGCCGAAACTGAATTGAAAAACATGTTGGTTAATAAAGCCCTCATCATGGGATTTGGACATCGTGTGTATACAACGAGTGATCCTCGCTCTGACATTATTAAAAAATGGTCATTCCGCTTAGGTGAGGAAAAAGGAGACCTTCTTTTATATCATGTCTCAGAACGAATTGAAGAAGTCATGTGGAATGAAAAGAAATTATTTCCGAATCTGGATTTTTATAGTGCTTCAGCATACCACTATTGTGGCATACCAACGTTCTTGTTCACTCCCATTTTTGTGATGTCACGTATTACAGGATGGTCTGCACATGTGTTTGAGCAAAGAGCAAATAATAAATTAATAAGACCTACTTCTGAATATACTGGACCTGAGCCACAGAAGTTTCGTCCGATAGACTCGAGAGGATAATTGCCGAATCCGTTCGCTAATTGAAGCGTGGATGTAGTTTGGCTTAAGGAATATTCCTGCTCCTCTGTCCCCGTTGTCCCCAGCTTTATGAGGGATCTCCTATGAGTAACACTGTGCCATAGCCTTGGAGATCCCTGCTCGGGATGATGCAAAGTAGAAGAGGAGAGGGGATAACTGAGCTGATGAGGAAATATTATTTATACACAGAGGTTATTATGCACAGTTATGTAGAAGATAACATTAAGCCTGATTATGATCAGGTTATGATTGATATTGCTGATTATGTATTAAACAAGAAAATTGATAGTGCTTTAGCATATGAGACAGCACGTTTATGCCTTATGGATACATTGGGATGTGGGATTTTGGCATTAAACTTCCCTGAATGCACCAAACTTTTAGGCCCAATTGTTCCCGGTGCTACGCTCGCTGGTGGGGCTCGGGTTCCTGGTACTGCATATGAGTTAGATCCAGTACAAGCTGCTTTTAATATTGGCGCTATGATTCGTTGGCTTGATTTCAATGATACCTGGCTTGCAGCTGAATGGGGACATCCTTCTGATAATTTAGGCGCCATTCTTGCTGTAGCAGATTATATGTGTCGACAAAATTGCTCCGTGGGTAACCCTCCTATTTTAATGCAAGACGTACTGACTGCCATGATTAAGGCACATGAAATTCAAGGATGTCTCGCTCTTGAAAACAGTTTTAATCGGGTGGGATTAGATCATGTCTTTTTAGTCAAAATTGCCAGTGCAGCTGTTGCTGCTCAATTGTTTGGCGCCGATAGAGACACGATGTTAAGAACCTTGTCCCAAGTTTTTGTCGATGGTCAAAGTCTACGAACCTATAGACATGCTCCGAATGCCGGTTCCAGAAAGTCATGGGCTGCAGGGGATGCAACATCCAGGGGAGTTCGATTGGCATTGATTGCTAAAGCAGGGGAAATGGGCTATCCCAGTGCGTTAAGTGCCCCCAAATGGGGTTTTTATGATGTGCTTTTTGAAAAGAACGTATTCAAATTTCAACGTCAGTATGGCAGCTATGTTATGGAAAATGTTTTATTTAAGTTATCCTATCCCGCTGAATTCCATGCACAAACTGCCGTTGAGTGTGCCGTGATGTTGCATCCAATAGTGAAACAACGATTCAATGATATCGCTCGAATTGATTTAGTAACCCATGAGTCGGCAATTCGAATTATCAGTAAGCAAGGGGCTTTGCATAATCCAGCAGATCGAGATCATTGTTTACAATACATGGTTGCTATAGGTTTATTATTTGGCGATTTAAAGGCCGAGCATTATGAAGACGATATCGCTGCCGATCCGCGAATTGATGCATTACGCGCCAAGATGCATGTCACTGAGAATGAGCGTTTTTCAAGGGATTATCTTGATCCAGAAAAGCGTTCTATTGCTAACAGTATTAAGATAATTTTTAATGATGGTACTGAAAGTGATTTGATTACAGTGGAATATCCAATCGGTCACAAACGTAGACGTGAAGAAGGTATCCCTGTTTTGTTATCCAAATTTAAAAAGAATTTAAGTACGCAGTTTACTGCAGATCGCGTTGACCGTATCATGCACGTAATGAGCGATACAAATACACTGGCTGCAATGAAAGTAGAAGATTTTATGCAACTATGGGTTGTCTAGTCTTTAAGTGTTTTATTCAACCTCGGGATTATTAATATCCCGAGGTTCTTGTTACTAATCGCTTAACTTTGCTTATCCCAATTAAATGTATATAATTTAATCAGGTGTCTGATGATTGTCAGGGAGAGGCGATGAACCTAAAACAGACTTATCTCTCTGTGTTCTATTCAATGATCCTTGGGTCTTCTGCTTTTGTTGCGTATGCTTATTCAATTAACACCAAGGACGTGGTGAAAGGAAAAATTGTTTCCGTATATTTGCTTATAGATAGGCCGGAACAGCTTCAACAATACGTTGATGATTTGGTTAGACTAAAAAAACCTAATTTTAACCGCGTGCTCTTTTCATTTGTTCGACCAACATTAATCGATTATCAGAGTGGCAGCCTCGCTGATACGGGAATATTGGGCTACTTTACGGATCATGATGGTAAGGGCGCCCAAGCTTTTAATGCATTAAAATCAGCGATCAAATTATCCAAACAAAAAAACATTCAAACCTTTCTCTCTGTAGGAGGTTGGAATTACAGCTGTAATTTTGATTTAACTCAAGAGGCCTGTGGTCCTCGTTCTTCATCTATAAACCAGATTTTTTATGATTGGTTTCCTGACCCATCTGATAAAGATCAAGCGAGCAAAGCAAAAACCTCTTATGCAAATATAGTAAAATTAGCCAATGATTTAGGTGTGGACGGTATTGATATTGACTATGAAGAATTTTGGCATGCGGATCAATATGCTGTGACTTGGGGTCCTAGCTCTGCTGGTGAGTGGTCAACAGAAATAGCCCAAAGAATACATGATGCAGGTGGACCAACTTATGAAAATCTTATGAAATATGGAATAAGTTCAGGTTCTTCATTTGTTATGCCAAAGACAATTGATAAAGTTGATGCAATTTTACATACAATAATGGATGATCCGGGAGCTAAATACCTTAAGTTTGCTACAGCTGCGCCACCAGTTGGGGCGCGTCCCATTACAGGTTTTGTTTTTGGGGACAAATTCCCTGATATCTATTCAAAAGGAGGGCTTTGGTGGAAAGGAAATCTGAAAGGCTTATGGTACAACTTGATGAATAAGGACGAAACGGTTGTCTCGCGTTTTGATAGCATGGGTGTGATGACCTATGATTTGTGTGGTGATGACCCAACGGTATGTGCGCCATACGCTGATGGACCTTTAGATTTGCCTGGCCAAGTCAGTGCTTATATGAAGGATTACATGAATTGGTTGAAAGCAGAGACTGTAAGCAAACCTAGCCTAACCATTGACAACATTGGAAAAGTAACTTATTTGCCTGCCAAGTATCATATTCAAGCAAAAATCCTCTTTGGATTTGAAGTTAATCAGCCGGCTTATCCTAAAAATATGAATGGTCAACTTCAGTTAACCAATCAATTAGTTAACAAAATTCTTGATCAGCAAAAAGACAGTGGAGGCGTTATGATTTGGCAAATGTATTCAAAACAAAATACTGCTGTTCCTGATTCTACTACTGTAAAATATACGATTAATCAAAGTTGTAAGACTTTTTTAGCGAATGATAATCGATATGATTGTAATGCTGATTTTCCCAGTGTTCCGAAATAATACTCTTTCAATTGACCTTGAAAACAACTATCTGATTAAGTGAGACTTACAAATTCATTTCTTAGGGAAAAGCCGTGTAAGATGGATTTAAATAGATTAATCAGTTACTTCATGTTTAAAAAAATGGAGAAACCCAGTTTTTACCTACCAAAGAGTCCATAATCAGTTCTATTATCTCAAAAAGAAATCATGATTTATTCAGAATAAATCAATACTTAACTACGTTACAGGAAGCAAGCAAGCTTCTCCATCAAGCTGTTCGTGGAAATTATCAAGCGGTAGGGAAGCTTTAATGCATATGAGGGGCAAGTGCCCCTCATATGAGTTGTTTAAAATCAATACAAAAACTGATGTTAAAACAATAACTTATACAGTGTTTATAATTTTCGCTGTAAACCTGAAGCAGCAAGTATTTTGGTTGATATTTCTTCTATAGAATATTTTGTCGAATTAATGTAAGGAATTTTTTCCTTTTGATACATCGCTTCAACTTCATTTACTTCGAGACGACATTGCTCTGGTGATGCGTACTTGCTGTTGGGTCTGCGCTCAGCTCTAATGTGATGCAAACGTTGTGGATCAATGGTTAATCCAAAAAGTTTATTTTTATAAGGTCTCAGTACTTCAGGTAATTTAAAGCCTAATATTTCTTCTTCAGTAAAAGGGTAGTTCGCAGCTAAAATTCCATATTGAAGTGCCATATACAAACAACTTGGTGTTTTTCCACAACGTGAAACACCAATGAGAATAATATCCGCCTTGTCATATCCACGAGTTTTTACTCCATCATCATGAGATAAAGCAAAATCGATTGCTTCAAGCCGATGCAAGTAAAGTTTACTGTTTACCACACCATGAGTTCTTCCAACTGTATAAGAAGATTTTTCATTCAGCTCTTCTTCCATAGGGCCGATAAAAGTATTAAATAAATCAAACACTCGGGCATTTGCTTTTTTGATGTAATTTCTGATTTCTGGGTCGATCAAAGTCATAAATACCAAAGGCCTAATTCCCTGTTCCTCAAATGCATGGTTGATCTGTTCCACTGCGTGTTCCGCTTTTTTTAAGGAATCGATATAGGGAATAGTAAGCTTTTCAAATTTTATGTTTTCAAATTGGGTAATTAAGCTATGGCCAAAAGTTTCGGCGGTAATTCCTGTACCATCAGAGATCATAAAAACATAGCGCTTCATATGCTGCCTTAATAAAAAGTATATATTATATTTTAAAATGAATTAGTTAATATCACCAGCAAGTGTACTTATTTAGATCCATCTGCTATCTTAAAATTAAGAAAAGGATATTTAAGGTTACTATGGAACACGATCGATTTAGCAGCAACAGCAAACTCTATATTCTAGGCATGATCTGTTTGGTTCTCAGCCTGGGATTATTTTTCTTTAGTTTATATATATTGCCTTACCTGGCTTGGGGGCTAAATTATAATGTGCCTGCGATTATTTTAGATCTTTTGAGCTCATTGCAGGATGACTACAATTATAGTGTTGGAGCCAGTAAAGTTATTGCTTGGCTTATATTTTTTGTGCCGAGCATGATTACCGGACTGATCTCTTATTTTGTATCGAACCACATAGATAATAATCTTTATAAATCAGAGTTAAATATAAAAGAGGAGCAAGAGGCTGCTCCAAGCAAACAAATTGGGAAAGAAATAAGAGAGTCTGCTGGTTTTGGATTAAAGATTCTTGGGTTAATGATCCTGATTGTTCTTGTGATTTTTTTATTGCAATATCTTATCCAATCAACATCATAGCAAATGGCAGGAGAAGTTATGTCCTATTTAAAACGCTGGAAAATTAAAAAAATTACTAAGCGAATAAAAGCGATGCAAGCAAATCGGGTAAATAATCAACCCGGAGATGAAATACTAAAAAAGGAAATTGCTTACTATTTTGAACTGGCATCTATTTACAGTAAGTTAAATGGCAATAAAAAATTCCCTTATGCAAATTTAATGTACATGGAATGTTATAGGGCAGCTGCAGGATTGGATGATGCAGAGGCAAATTATCAATTAGGACAAATGATTCTTGAAGAAGCTAAATTCAGACAAAATTTAGAAAAAGAAGGTGTTTTTAAAAGTGAAGCGAATTTAAAAAAATGCAATCAGCTTTTTGAAGAGGCACATGCTTATTTATCTGCCGCAATCGCATTAGGCCATGTCGGTGCAAAACGATTAAGAGGCCTAAGCTTTATTAATGGTTGGGGACTTGAAGCGGATAAGAAGGCTGGTTTTGAGTTAATTGTTGCAAGTATTGAGGAAGAAGGCTCATGGGATAGAGTACCGCAAATTTTTGCGTCCATGGGCTTGAATAAACCTGAGTTTTTTTCACAAATTATGCAACGCAGGAAGTCATCATGAGCATATAGTCTGGGTATAAAGTAAGACGATACCCAGACGTATTTTTACCTTCGTTAGGGCATAAAATTGAGTATGTCTTTAGTTGTTCTTTTTTTAAAGGCATTATCGTTCGTTTTTGCTGAATCCAAAGTAAAAGTTGTTATCCAAAAAATCTAACCCATTATCACCGCCAGACTAATTAGCAAATATACGTCAAATATTTGCATATGCCTTATCTTTACCTCTTGAAGTTATTGATAATCATGCTACTTTTGGCGAGCTGGGAGAGGATTCAATGCAAATGGCTCACATGAATAATGAAATGATAATAAAAATAATTTCTATTGAGCATTATATTGGCTTTGTTAAAGGATTAGAGCGGCTATGAGTTCATCCAACTCCATATAATGTTCTTCTCTCTCATAATAATGTGTGAGCCGTACTTTAAATTGGTTTTTAAGGAATGATGTAGATGAACATTTTAGTTACTGGTGGTAGAGCACCTGCTACCATGGATATTATGCGTAGCCTCATGAATCAGGGGTATCAGGTTTATAGTGCTGAAAGTATGCTTTTTCCACTTGCGCGATGTGTTATAGGAATAAAAAAGCATTTTGTCATCCCTAAACCCAATCAGGACCTCGCTGCGTTTATTAAGGCAATAAAAGAAATAGTGATTCAATATAAAATTGATCTACTTATTCCTACATGTGAAGAAATTTTTTATGTCAGCCAGGGCTATGAGGAGCTATCACAGCACACTAAGGTTTTTTGTGAACCTTTTGAACGTTTAAATCAGTTGTATCATAAATATACGTTTAATCAACTTGTGCACGAATATGGTTTGACGGCACCTCAAAGTTGGTTAGTCTACACAGATAAGGACAAGCAAAATCTTCCTCCGGACGCAGCGCTTGTTTTAAAACCTGTTTTTTCCCGTTTTGGTTCGCATGCACTCATTAAACCATCACCCAAAGAGCTTGCTAAACTTACTCTTAATGAACCCTATATTGCTCAAGATTTTATTCAAGGAAAAGAATACAGTACTTATGCTATTGCCCGTAATGGAGAGGTATTAATTCAATCGTGTTATCACTCCAAATATCGGGTAGGACGTTCTACTGGAATTTATTTTGAGCCTGCAGAAATAAAACCAATTACCGAATTTATCAAAACATTTTGCAAACGTTTCCAATTTAGTGGTCAAATTGGGTTTGATTTTATTTTGATTAATGATAAAGCCTATGTTTTAGAGTGTAATCCAAGAGTAACTAGTGGTTTCCACCTTCTTACCGATAAAATTGATTGGCATAGTATCTTAAGTGGACAGCGTCAATATGATATCCCCAATATGCAACATATGCAGCCGTTCATGCTCGGCAAGGGAATGATGCTTCATAGCCTCAAATATTTACTTAAAAATCCAGTTCGTTTCATCAAAGATTACCGAAGAGCACATGATGTATTAAAAAACAAAGCATATCGCTGGTTAAGGTTTAAAAGCACGCTGATGCTCCTCAATGTGTTTTGCCGAGCAATCAGAGTGAAGAAAGGATTTTATCCAGCTTCAACTTATGATATTGATTTCAATGGAGTTGAGCATCCATCACGATAAAGTCTATTAGCTACCGCCTCGGTCAAGCGCAGCGTGAGCTTTTTTGCCGTCACCCCGAAAGCAATGATCGATCTCCATGATTTAGTACTCTGTTGCAACCGGAGCTCCCTCATTACACTCGGGGAGGCGGTAATTCAAAAAAAACCAATTTCTTTATTGCCTATACTTAAAAGAGTTAATGCTTTAAGGATATAAAAAATGAAAAGACTATTTTTGTTTGGTGTTGGATTTTTAATGGGCATACAAATTTGTGCTCTTAACGCATCTACACCTAAAGCGAGTCCAGATGTAAATAAGTCCTTATTACCATCACCTTTTCCTGTTTATATTCTTGGAAATAATGGTGTTATTAATCATCCTTATCCTGGTGCTGAACAGGCTTTTTTACCCACAGATAATAGTTATACTCTGGATCCAGGTTGTTATATTGCATGTTACTCACATAACCAAGGTGTTTATCCTGTGGCTGAAACTATTTATGTAATGGGCCAAATCCGGGTTCGAGGAAGATATGTGGAGCGGATATGCCAGCCGGAAGGGTATCAAGGGATGGATATCAGTAAGATAGGGCATTTTAAATTCCTCTGTTCGGTAAAAATCGATGCATGTAAAAATAATTCATGCTGGGCTGGAGGCGATACAGGGGGTTGGTTTGGCGTGCAGTAATACAGCTAAAGTATGGTTATCTTCCCTTAGGCTGGGGATGACGGAAAGTTACCTGGTTTTTTGAATGGCAAGGAGTTATAAATCGATGAAAATAGCAGTGTGTAGTGATGCGCTCTATCCTGTTAATGAGTTCGTTGTGGAAGAGCTTGAACGTTTGGGGCATCAAGTAGTCCTCTTCGGGGCAATCAAAACAGGGCAAAGTGAACCATGGATAAAAACTGCTCATGTTGCTGCTGAGGCAATTCGGAAGGGTGAGTGTGATGAGGGTATTTTTTTTTGCTGGACTGGTACAGGCATTTCGATCGTGGCGAATAAAATACCGGGTATAAGGGCGGCTCTGTGTACTGATGCTCAAACAGCTAAGGGTGCAAGAATATGGAATAGCGCGAATGTTTTGGCTCTATCCAATCGATTGTTGACCCAAGATTTAGCCAAAGAAATTTTAGATTCTTGGTTTAATACTCCAACTGATGAAAAAGGGAAAGAGGTTATCAAAGAAATTGATGCAATAGAGCGGGGATATCACTAACTGAGATTCATTAAAAAATACAATTAAGTCGGTGACTCGATTCCTATGTGCCTAGACTATTTCTAATATAGCATGATTAAGTACTTGTATCTTTATGACTTTTTCGGCTAAATTAGAGTTTTGCCTGCTTGAGGTTTATTTATGTTAAAACGTGATATTTCAACAACTAACATTCTAATTGCCTCTGCGGGTGGAATGATTGGTTCCGGATGGTTATTTAGCCCATTCATCAGCGCCCAAATGGCAGGTAGCAATTCATTAATTTCATGGGGTATTGCTACTGTTTTTATGTTATTTATTGCACTTCCTTTGTGCGAACTTGGAACGATGTTTCCTATTTCTGGAGGAATGTCTAACTATCCAACCTTTACCCATGGTAAGGAAGTTGGATTTTTGTTTGCATGGACATCGTGGTTGTCTTATGTGGTTATGACTCCTATAGAAATTCAGGCAATTCTGCAATATTCAAGTCACTTTTTTCCACTATTAATTGTCAAAGACTCAACAACGTTTACACTTTCTGGATATGGTTATGTTGCCGCGATAAGCATCATGCTTTTTGTTGTTGTATTGAATTCCTATGGAATTAAATTGCTGGTTGAATGCAATAAGTATGCAAGTATTATTAAATTTATATTACCAAGCATAGCCATTTTTTCTTTACTTCATGTTGCACCAAACCTTGGCAACGTTCAAATTGATTTGTCTACAAAAGAAAGTTGGATAAATATTTTCACGGCACTTTCAGCTGGAGGTATTGCCTTTGCGTTTACTGGATTCCAGAATGGTTTGATATTGGCTGGGGAGGTAAAAAATCCACAGCGAAATATCCCCATTGCGATACTAGGGGCGGTGCTGATTGGATTTATCTTGTACTTCATGTTGCAATTGAGTTTTATCGCAGCGGTTCCTCAGAAATACCTAACTAATGGCTGGCATGCTCTAAGTTATCCAGGTGATAGCGGACCTTTAGTCGGATTAGCTTTACTCTCAGGACTCAGTGTTGTGGCAACTTTACTATTAATTGATGCTGCATTTTCCCCCTTTGGAACAACGCTCGTATATACAGCCGCAACGTCACGCATTTTATATGGGATGGCACTCAATGATCATTTACCTAAAATCTTTTTAAAGGTAAATCGGCATAAGATTCCTTATGTGACGTTGTATGCAAATTTATTGGTTGGAATGCTTTCATTTCTACCATTTCCTGGATGGCAAAAGTTGGTGGCTTTTCTATCTTCAGCAAGTATTTTGTCCTATAGCATCGGGCCTATATGTCTTTTAGCAATGCGTAAATTACAGCCACAAACACCAAGGCCTTTTAGACTGTCTGGTGCATTAGTTTGTTCTCATATTGCATTTTATTTTTGCAATTTAATGCTGTACTGGTGCGGATTTTCGGTCATATGGAAACTGGATATTGCTTTACTTATTGGTCTTCTGATTTATTGCATTTACCATCGTAAAAACACCTGGGATAATAGTGCACTTTTATATTGGTTTTTATTTTATATGATGACGATACTTGTTATCTCCTATTTGGGTGTTTTTGGAGGTATAGGTATTTTAAAGTTTCCCTTTGACTTGTTGAGTTTGTTGCCCTTAAGTATCTTTATTCTGTACTCATCTCAAAAATTGTTGAGTCCTGAGCGTCATGAACATATTGTCTCTCTCTCAGAAGAATCTACAACCGTGTTAGAGGAGAAGATTCTTACTTAAAGTCGTTGTGTTGAAGAGGAGTAGGATTCTGAATGGGAAGTGCCTATAACATTCTTAATCAGAGGGGTTGCACTTCGGGTCTGAATGGGTAAAGCTATACTTCATGTCACTTATTAGGGTAAATGTCGTGCGCTATTCTAATTATTTGTGGGTCATTGCTGCATTTTTCTTCAACCAAATGGGCTGTACTCAGACGCTTTCGGAAAAAATAGATGGGATTATTGCACAACAATTACCCCATGCAACTGTTGGCATACTGATTAAAGATGCCCAGAGCGGACAACTCGTTTATAGTCGAAATGCTGATAAGCTATTATCTCCAGCTAGTGGTATGAAGATACTTACAGCTGCAGCAGCGCTTTATCAATTAAAACCAGACTATCGTTTTATAACAACGCTGTCTCGAAAAAATCAAGATTACTATATTCAATTTACCGGTTCACCGTCTTTTACTGTTGGGAATTTGAATTCGTTGTTACAATATTTGCAAAAAAATAGCGAAAAGGTAATAAACGGCAATGTGGTGATTGATAGCTCACAATATCAATCTCCGAATTATCCAAGTGGGACCTCTTATGATGATTTGGGGTGGTATTATGCTGCTCCAGATACAGCGGCAATATTGAATGAAAATAAAGTGGTGTATGAGTTAATTAGTGCGAAAGAATTAGGCAAGCCTGCCGTGGTTAAACCCAAAACTCTGCCTAAAGCTTTAACACTTATTAATGAAGTGGTTACAGTGAGTAAAGAAGAGGAAAAGAATCATTGTAGTCTTAATCTTGAAATTAAACCGCAAAATACAATGCGATTATATGGCTGCATGATCCAAGAAAAAAATCCAAAGTTAATAGAACTTGCAATTCCTGACCCTATTTTATTGGTAAAACAAGTAGTCAAAAAAGCTATTGATAAAAGCAGCCTTGTTTTGAAAGGAACAATCCTTACCGGCAAATCCCCATCGGATGCTGCTTTTATTGCGAGTTTTCAATCTAAACCCCTTAATAAATTAATAAAACATATGTTACAGCAATCCGATAATCTCTATGCGAACAGTATAACCAAAAAATTAGGCTACACGCTCACAGGAAAGGGGTCTCATAAAGAAGGCGCTTTCGCTATTAAAAAAATATTATCTGAACATACACACCTGGATTTGTCTCAAATGGAGATCGTCGATGGAGAAGGAACTCGCTATAATTTGGTGACAGCCGAACAAATGGTAATCCTGCTGAGTGATCTTTATCAGGATAAAGATATGAACAGAATATTTTTCGAGGCTTTACCTCAAGCAGGTGTTTCAGGCACGCTAAAAGACAGAATGAAGAAGACCATGCTTGAGAAAAAAGTTTATGCCAAAACGGGTTCAATGCATGATATCTCTTCATTATCGGGCTACATGATCAATCCAAATGAAAAAACATTTATTTTTTCCATTATTATCAATGGAGTAAATCAACCCTTAGAAAAAGCTAAGTCACTTGAAGAGAAAATATTATTGGCTTTGGATGAATACAGTTTAGAAGGAAGTCCCACTTAATTGGTTGAGGCCGCAACGCTGTTTGTTGTGCCACCAGGCTTTGTCTAAAAAAATGATTCCGATGGGTTAATCAAGATGAGCCTATTTCAGTTACATTCTCCATACGGATATTTTTTTATCCTGATGATGGGACAAGGTTAGATGAGTTGATATTAACGCGGATGAAGTACTTTATCAGTCAAAAAAAAATGGGTCGAAATAAAGTCGTTGCAAGTACACGTGCGCATCAAAATAGAAATGATTAAAACTAACCGTCAAATCGAGGACGATGTTAGGTTTCTCTTGTTATTAATAGAAAATTCTGGATAATCTGCCAAAACTATTATTCTAAGGTAGAAATCGGTGAATACTGAAAAACTATTTTCTTATGGCACATTACGTTATGAATCAGTTCAATTAAGTAATTTTGGCAGAAAATTACAAGGAGCTGAAGATAGTCTTCCAGGGTTTGGTATATCTAAAGTAAGAATAAAAGACTTGAGTGTCATTGCTACAAGTGGTGAGGACGAGCATCCGATTATTACTTATACTGGAAAATCAGCAGATAGTGTCGAGGGTATGGTTTTTGATGTCAGTGCAGAAGAGTTAAAAAAAGCAGATTCGTACGAAGTGGCAGACTATAAACGAATTCAGGTTAAACTTGCTTCGGGCCTATATGCTTGGGTATATGTTCATGTTGACAGTATCGAATTAACTTATTCTGATAATTAAAGCTGCAGTTCTTGCTGTTTGTCAGAGCCTATTTTTTACCTAATTCTGGAATTGTCTTTGCTGGTGTCTTCCAAAGTGGGAGAATATTGCAGCGGGATTATATTGTTCTTGATGAAGAAGTTGATCCTGGATAACGAATCATTAAGTTCACAGAGAGACTTAATGATTCGTTATTTTTTAATGGACTATACGATGCTCGTCTTTAACCCAACGCATCAAAAAGGCTCCAATTATTTGGTATAAAGGCAAGATGGCCAAAGCAATATGGTAACTAAATAATGAAAAATCATGAGAAGGACCGGCATTACTGAACGCATCAAGAAGTTTTCCTATTGCAGGTTCAGTAATTGCATCCAGAAAAGCGTCACTCGCATTGATTAAGGAGGTTACTGTCCCCGCCAGATATAATGGATTGGATTCTTTTCCAATGACAAATACTATTGGAAATGCGCCTAAACTAAAACCAAATAGAAAAAGCAATACACTCAATAGCCAGATTGGCATGGGGTGTGCGTAAATAACCAAGCTGATACATAAAGCAGAAACCAAGGTGCTGTAAAACATAAAAGAACAACGATTTTGTATGCGGTTAATGAATAATGCAAATACAGGACATGCAATTGCTAAGCCTACAAAAACTAAAGAAATAAGCGAAGGAGCAACCAATTTATCTAAATGATATGCTTTCTGTAAAAAAGGGTTTCCCCATAAGCCACAAAAAATAACAATGGGAGAAAATGCTAAACCGCTAAACCCTGTTAATAACCAGTTTTGTTTGTTTTTTACAATAAGTAAAATATCGTTCCATAAATGAGGGTTTTTAGAGGCATGCTGAGGTTCTGGCTGGGATGCTTCAATGGAAGAGTCTGGTTTGTCTTTAACAAGAATTAGGAATAAGAACGACAAAATGATGCCCATCCAAGCTAGATTAGCTAAACTGGACCTCCAGCCTATCTGACTCACTAACCATGCCAGTGGCATTTGCCCAAAAATTGCGCCAATCATTGCAGCAGTAACAAGTAATGACGTCAATAAGGCATAGTATTTCTTGGGAAACCATACTGCTGACAATTTAAAGTAGGCGATGGAGGCAAAAGAAACACCAACACCAGTTAAAGAACGCCCCAAAATCGCGGTATTTAAATCTTGGGCTTGAGAAAAAATATAGATACCAATCGCACAACAAAAAATGGCTCCTGTAGTAATCCAACGTGTACCATAACGATCGAGAACAATTCCTACAAATAGTGGCACAATAAGATAGGTCCAGAAATACACTCCCGATAAAACACCAAGGCCCAGTCCCTGTAAGTGAAACGCATCCATCAATTGTTGAGGCATTACACTTGGAAAATTTTGGAGAATGTATTTATAAAATAAAAATGCAGCACATAAAGTTATGATAAAGATAGCGCGATAAGTGATTTTTTTCTGCGATGCCTCTGCATCAAGTGCGTTTCCCATGGTGATTCTCCTCATGATTGTTAGTTGTATCGCTTGATTATTTAGCCTTCTCCCTAGAGAGGCCGAATAATCAAAACACAACTCTAGGGCGAGGAAAGGAAGACCACGACCACCACCACAACAGAAACGATAGAAGCAATAACACCCACCAACCCCAAAGAGCTGTTTAAAGAAATTTGATGTTGTGCGTTATTGTTCATGTATATTACAGAGTGTGAAATAAATTATTTATTCTTAGATAGTAACAATTCGTATTAGATCTTGTCAAATAGATTATCATATAAATTTGATTATGCATGGGTTTAAAACTATCGAAGAAACTCATTTTTATCTAAATGCTTCGTTTTAGGTGGATTGTGATGTTGTGAATGTCTTTGATTTTCATAGGATGGTTTTTACCCAAATCCGAGACATAAATGCCTCGGATAATTGATTTTGGTGATAATGAATTGTTATTTTTTATATTTTAACTCGGAATCCAATTCAGGAGCAGGAATATCCGGCATCTGATTTTTAGCTCTATAAAGCCAATCAAGTCTCAGTTCCGGCTCCGTAATTTGGGCAGGTTTTACTTCATTGAATCGTTCATCCAAATCAACTTTATGTGCTGGCGCAAGGGTTGGTACCAAGCATTTTAAACTAGGCATCATAAGCGAATAACTACACTTGGGTTCAAGTTTAGGCGCCGTTTTTGGGGTTGGCCTGGGTGACATCGACAACGGAGTGATTTCCTCCTGAGGTTGACTTAATAAGGCGCGTTGAGCTTTAGCACTGGATAATGCATGAAGTTGCTCAACCTTATTTGCTTTAACCTCTTCAAGGCGGTCAATGAAATTATTTTTCTTGGTGAGAAGAGGTTGTCTACGCTGATCCAGCGAGTCAAGTTGTTGTTGTCTTCGTTCATAATAATCTGCATTGACACAACAAATATCAGATTTCAACCTTTCGTAATTAAGTTTTGCTTGCAACCAATCCTCAGCAGTCAAGCCATCTGGCTGTCTATCTTCAGAAAGGATAACATAGGAATTACCGTGTTTTCGGTAACGGGCTTGCTCATTTGGATCAATGATTAAATAAGCTTGGGTAAAATCATTGACCGGCTCCAATTGGGAGTTGAGAAGAATTTTCTCTTTTCTCAAAAATTGTTGCGCCTGTAAGAATCCACGTTCTTGTAATCTTAACCCTTCTAATTCACGCTCACGAAGCGTCATTGGGATTTGTAGCTCATTGGAACGTTGTAACTCCTCTAATCGGGTTCTTACTTGTGCAATAAGTTGTTGCACTACTTGTTCTGAACTTTGAGGTGGTTGTACAAATTGCTTTTGGAAAAAGTCGAGTCGATTTTGCAGCATTCGAATTTTTCTGTCAGTAGGTGATTCAATCGCTTGTACTCTACTGGCATCGCTTAAGGTAGACGTTTGGGCTGCATGTTGTGCTTTAAGCGCTGCAAGCTGTGCAGATAAAGAAGCTATTTGTTGGTTTGAATAGCTAATAAATTGCGTGATTGGTTGATTGTTGAATATGGGGGCTTGCAGGAAGACATTAAGCTCATCCAAGTGGTCAGTCATATGGACATGAGTCTCTTCCATTAACAATGCTTCTTCTTCAAGAGCATTTAATTCTTCTTCAACCTCATCTAGTTTTTCTTTGAGGGATTGCTCTTCTTCCTCTAATGCTTTGATTGCTTTACTGTATGCTTGAATATTAGCGTCAACAATCTGTAAGGCAGCGTAGCTAACTTTTTGCGCTTCAGCAGTTTTTGTTTCTTTTAGTTTTTGATCGATTTGTTGTTGGATAATTTCGTTAACGTGTTTTGCAAGTTTTTTATCTTTAGCAATGAAAGTCAAAAGAAGGAAAAGCAAACGTTGTTGTTTGAGCTGCTCTTCTGCATTTCGTTCCCTGATTAATTGAAGTTGTGCCTCTTCTTTTACCAGTTCTTGCACTATCATGTTTATCGTTTCGTTACCACCGGCTGTTTTAAGAAACTCGGCCACCTGTTTGGCATTACGCAGTCCAAATCGAGAAAGAAATTGAGTCGCTAAATAGGGATCATCTTCTGAAGTATTCGGATGTTGATTCCGTTCTATATTAGCAAACCATTGCTCTAATTGACTGGAAGTTAAAGTCATTGGGGTGGGTTTAGGGGAGGACGATGAAATAGGCACGGAATAACTCCAATATAAGATATCTGTTCAAATTATAATCTTTTTTGGATTTAAAGTAAAGCAGTTACTTTTCTAATAAGCTGAGAAATCAAGAAGTTAATCTTGGGTCTGTTAATTCATCCTGAATTGAACCTGTTTGAGATTGTTCGGGGCTATTTTTAGGGCTCTTTTCCATAAGAGAGATGAAAAGCCAATGAGAAACAAACACACAATAATAAATAAATCATAATACAAAAGAGAACCAAATTTTAGTGATGCAGGAGGTATAAAAGTAACCGCTAGTGAAATTGTAATGCCTATAAATCCAAGAATGGAGGAGGCAATAATTAACCAATAAAATCGTTTTTTTTCTTGCCACGCTAATCGGATTGCCCCTGCAAACATACACCCGTACATGAATAAATACATTTGAGTTGCTAAAGTAATCATGAACCAGTATGACGCATTAATACTCGGGAATAATAAAAAAAGAGTGCTAATAAAAGATACGCCACATGCTTGAATCAGCAAAAATTTAGCAGAGGATTGATGTGTCGTATTCGTGAGTTCATTGCTGGCGAATATTAGACCTTTGAGGGGGGAGATAAGCCAACTATTGGCACAACCAATACATCCGAGGACAATTAAAATATTAACAATCAAGCTTAGGTTGGCAAATTGAATTTGAGTAAAAAATACTTCAAACAATGCGGGAATACCGCTAATCAGATTCAATTGTTTTGGGGAAAGCAGCATCGCTAAAGTCAATGAGCCAAACAACATTGTAGTAAAAATAATCAGCACTGAGAATGCAATGGCTTTAGGCAAAGCTCCTGGTCTACATTCTTGAGTATGAACTCCAGCAATTTCAATCCCGCAAAAAGATAGAATAATAGCGGTTAGAGATGTCCATGAGTCTTGATGGGAAGAGGGGATAAGTTTTAAAGGTTGAGGATGAAAGATCATCCAAAAAGCGCCTATGGCTAAAATTAAAACAAACGGGAGCAACAGTCCAAATGTAGAGCAAAAAACAGTCACTCGATGAGACAAGTAAAAACCTTTAAAATTCACCCAGGTTAAGCACCAGATGAATAGATTAATCAGAGAGAAAAGTAGTATTTTATTTTCAATAAAATATGGGTTGATACAATATAAAAGTGTGCCCGCGATAAAACTGAAAAATGTTGGATAGATAAGGATATTTTGCATCCACTGAAACCAAATAGCGATAAAGCCCACATCTTTACCTAGACTATTTTTTACCCATCCATAAATTCCCTCATGTGATCTAGAGGAAAACCATGCTGCAACAATTGCACTGGGTAATAAGAAGAAAGATAAAGCCAGCCCAAAATACCAAAAAATATCCGTTCCAACTAATGCTGCAGCAGGTAGATTCCGAATACTATCTACTGAACCGACAGTCATCAAAGTTAAACTAAAAGCAGTTAGCTTTTTATTCATTAAAATCTCAATGATAAACAGCTTAAACCACCATCGATTTTACGGAACTCACTTACATCCACGGTGACCACTCGAAAGCCTAAATTGCGCACCATTTCAGTAGTATGATGAAACCCTTGAGGCATAATGACCGAATTATTGACTCTTATACAATTCGCTGCATAAGCTTCATGATCGGAAACAGCTAATTGTTTGAATGACTTAAAAGCCGGGTGATCAACTAATTCACCATGGACGAGCAGGTATCCATTCCCCAAAGAGGAAACACCTGTTTTTAAATGTAGGAAATTTTTAAGCTCGATTAATACGCTTTTATAGCCATACTGAGCTAACAAGGAAGTCAATTGTCGTGATCCCTCTTGATTAGTACGCTGTGAAATTCCTATGTAAAAAACATCTTCAATTTGCATGACGTCGCCAGCTTCCAATGTTCCTGGAGCCTCTATCTGATGAATACGTTCCTTATAAAAGGTCTGAATGCAGGGCTTAATTAAATCAACTTCTCCTTGTCTTGATAGGGCACCGGGTCGAGTCAGGATTGCAACCTTATCAGTCAGGAGCGCTGGGTCCTCTACAAAACATGAATCAGGAAAGTCGTCTACTGCAGGTAAGGCAGTAACTTCCAAACCACACTCTATCAGTGTATTCAGGTAATTTTGATGTTGCTCTAGAGCCCTAATGTAATCTGGGCGACCGAATTCTATGGTTGATGTCAAGCCATGAATCATGTTGGAAGAGGGTGTGCGTACTATTGCCTGGTGAAACATAATAAATCCCTTTTATAAATAGAGTTGGCCTCTGTTGATATGCTGATAGTCACAAATCTCATCCCTCAAATCAAGAGGAACCGTTCGTAAAAATAAATATTAATGGTTTGTAGTGGTTTTGTTCTTTATTAGTCAGATTAGCCCGCATCAGCAGGGGATTTGGGTCGCCATACCGAGTGAGGCGAAAAAACCACGCGCAGTAACACCCTGTTACAAAATGGAGAATCGTCGCTTCATTCGGGATGAGGTATGTGCGCCATTGGATTATGCTGTGCTAATTAGACTGAGATCACTGCTGCTCCAGTAAATCGTCCATAACGCAGGTCATCGAGTGCTTGATTGACTTCAGTCAATGGATAAGTATGAATCTCGGTTCTAACAGGAACTTGAGGCGCTAATGATAAAAATTCTTCTCCATCTTTTCTCGTGAGGTTTGCAACAGAGCAAAGCGAGCGCTCACCCCAGAGAAAATCATAGGGAAAACTGGGTATATCACTCATATGAATTCCAGCACAAACTACGATCCCACCCTTTATCGTATTGCGAAGCGCAAGGGGGACGAGTGCGCCAACAGGTGCAAAAATGATTGCAGCATCAAGAAGATGAGGAGGGGATATATCTGAATCGCCCGCCCATGTTGCTCCAAGTTTATAGGCAAACTCTTGGGCTTGGTGGTCTCCTGGGCTAGTAAAAGCATATATTTTACGCTTTTGATTTTTTGCTATTTGAATCAAGATATGAGCTGCTGCGCCGAAACCATATAACCCTAAGTGCTCAGCATGATTGGTTTTTAATAAAGCACGATAGCCAATTAATCCGGCACAAAATAGTGGTGCCGCTTGATAATCTGAATAGCCATCAGGGATAGGAAAACAAAACCGATGATTCGCAACACAATATTCTGCAAATCCACCGTCAATTTGATAACCAGTAAAACGAGCTTGATCACAAAGATTTTCACGCCCTGACAAACAAAATTGACAGGTCTCGCAACTTCCACCCAGCCAAGGAATACCGATTCGTTGGCCGATTTTAAAATGGGTCACTGAAGAACCGACGCTTTCAATGGTACCAACAATTTGATGACCAGGAATAAGAGGAAGTTTAGGGTGTTCTAATTCCCCATCGACAACATGTAAATCGGTACGACAAATACCACAGGCATGCACTTTGACGAGCACTTCATTTTTTTGAGGGACAGGTTTTTCTACCTGTTTATAGACCAATTTATGCCCCGATTTTTCTAGAACCATAGCATGCATCATCATTTTCTAAAGTTTCCTAATATCAAGTAGTATCGATAAAAATAGTATGGGAATATCAATTAAACTGTAGACTAAATAATGAAAACCGTTTTGCTTGACAAATTACTTTTGTATATCAAACTTATTATGGTGTATTTTTTAATATGAATACGAAATTATATTGAACGGAGTCAATAAAATGAATACGCTATTAAAATGGAAGAAAGGAAACCCCTTAGCAGAACATTCTCAACATCCTTTTTTAAACCTGCAAAACGAAGTTGATAAAGCATTCCGAGATTTTTATGATATGTTCGGATCCAGTAGGGGCTGGGAACAATTCGAGAACCTCAATTTAATGCCTTCAATGGATGTTGTAGAGGATAAAGATCATTTTACCATTCAGATGGAAATGCCAGGTATGGACGAAAAAGACATTAGCGTGTCTTTTAATGGTAACATACTCACTATTACTGGTGAAAAATCAAGCTCTAAAAAAAATGATAATAAAAAATACATTTCTCGAGAAATTAGTTACGGTAAATACGAACGCTCGCTCTCTTTACCTTCAACCGTTGATATCGACAAGGCTAAGGCCAGTTTTAAAAAAGGAATGCTTTGGGTTGAGTTGCCAAAAAAATCCGAAGCAAAAGGGAAGTCTCGTGATATAAAAGTAGAACAAGCAAAATAAATAACTAATAGCCCCATTGTCCTTATGGGGCATTATGCTTCGCTTTGCATTGACTGATTTTCCTTCGAAGCGGATTTTTATAAACATTTATTATGACAGGCATGCACATGGGTTATATAAAAAATCGCGTCTTTGATGAACTAAAGATTGGAGAATCAGCAAGTCTAGTAAGGACATTAACTAAGGAAGATATTGACCTTTTTGCGGTTATGTCTGGCGATGTAAATCCTGCACATGTCGATGCCGAATATGCTAAACATGATATGTTTCATAAGATCATTGCTCATGGGATGTGGGGAGCATCACTTTTATCTACAGTTTTGGGAACAGAGCTTCCTGGTCTTGGCACCATTTATTTAGATCAAACTTTAAAGTTTAAACATCCGGTCACTTTAGGCGACACAGTCACAGTGACTCTTGAGGTAGTTAAAAAAATACCGGAAAAGCACATTGTTGAACTTGATTGTAAATGTATAAATCAGTCGGGGGAAATGGTCATTAGTGGTCTTGCGCGGGTCATAGCGCCCACCGTGAAGATGAAAAGAAAACGCATAGACCTTCCTGAAATACAACTTAAACCAAAACAAGACCATTGGTATCATCGTTTAATCATGGCGAAGGACGATTTAAAACCACTTGTAACCGCTGTAGTTCATCCAGTAGATGTATTGTCAATTAAAGGTGCCATTGCTTCCGCTGAAGAGGGATTAATTACACCTATTCTCGTTGGCCCTAAACAAAAAATCCTTGATGCTGCAAAAGAAGCTGACGTTGATATCACAGCTTACGAACTCGTTGCCACAGAACACAGTAATGAAGCCGCTGAAATAGCGGTTAAACTCGCTGCAACCAAAAAAGTTGAAGCAATAATGAAAGGGAAAATTCATACTGAAGAACTGATGAAGCCGATTGTTTCCAAAGACAATGGCTTGCGAACAGGTCGTCGTATGAGCCATGTATTTTCTCTTGATGTACCTAATTATCCAAAACCAATTTTTCTTACTGACGCAGCAATTAATCTTTTTCCTAATCTAAGGGAAAAGTGTGATATTGTGCAAAATGCTATTGATTTGTTCCATGCACTTGAATTGGGTACCCCTAATGTGGCTATTCTTTCTGCAGTTGAAACGGTAAATGAAAAAATTCCATCGACTCTCGATGCGACCGCATTGTGCAAAATGGCTGAACGTGGGCAGATAACTGGAGGTGTTTTAGATGGTCCTTTAGCATTCGATAATGCTATTTCTATCGATTCAGCACGTGAAAAAGGCATTTGCTCCCCAGTTGCTGGTAATGCGGACATCTTGGTTGTTCCCGATGTTGAGTCAGGTAATATGCTTTACAAACAAATGACTTATTTATCAGGAATTGAAGCTGCAGGAATGGTATTAGGTGCACATGTTCCCATTATCCTCACCAGTCGTGGCAGCAATGAATTATCACGAAAAGCATCTTGCGTTATGGCTTTATTATATGCACGAAGAAAAAAATAATGAAATTAAATCAAATTGATGAAGTCATTCTAGTCATAAATGCAGGCTCTTCCAGTATTAAATTTAGCCTTTTTCTCTCTTCATTAACTTTAATCTATCGTGGTGAAATTGAATGTATTTTCGATGCGCCACAAATTACAGTTTCTAACGCGAAACAGGTACAAATTGTTAAAGAATCCATTTTATCGTCTGGTTATGAATCGGCATTAAGTTATTTATTTGAATGGATAGCGCAGTTACCTGCTGATTACCTTATAAAAGCGGTTGGGCATCGGGTGGTTCATGGAGGGAATTTTTTTGATCATCCGGTCCTAATCAATGCGGATTCCATTGAAAAATTATCCTCATTAAATCCTTTGGCACCCCTTCATCAACCATATAATGTTGCCATCATAAAAAGTATTTTGAAGCTTTATCCTGAGATGCGGCAAGTGGCTTGTTTTGATACGTCATTTCATCGAACACAAGATAAACTGGCAACTCTTTTTGCTATACCTAGAGAGTTAAGTGAGGAAGGGATTGTTCGCTACGGTTTTCATGGTATTTCTTATGAATACATTGCTTCGGTATTGCCTGAACCAATAAAAAATAAAAAAGTAATTGTCGCTCATCTTGGAAATGGTGCCAGTATGTGTGCTATGGAGTATGGTAAAAGCGTTACAACTTCTATGGGGTTTACAGCATTAGATGGTTTGGTTATGGGAACCCGCTGCGGGGGCATTGATCCTGGAGTAATTTTATATTTGCTACAAGAAAAGAAATTATCAGTAGAAGAGGTAAATACCATTCTTTATAAAAAATCTGGTCTTTTGGGGGTTTCTGGGATCAGCAGTGACATGCGCGAGCTGCAATCAAGTACAGAAGCCAAAGCTGTTGAAGCCATCGATTTATTTTGTTATCGGGCAGCACGAGAATTATGTGCTCTAGCCAGCAGCTTACAAGGATGTGATGCGATCATTTTCACTGCGGGGATAGGTGAACATTCTGCACTGGTAAGAAAAAAAATATGTGAACGTTTGGGTTGGTTGGGTGTTCTGTTGGATGAACACGAAAATCAACAAAATGCTGCAGTGATTAGTCATCTTCAAAGCAGAGTTTATGTAGGCGTCATCCCTACAAATGAAGAATATATGATCGCTAAACACACATTAAATGTAGTATCTTAGATTGAGCCAAAATGGTGGTAGATCACTACTTCTCGAGTACTGCGAAGGATCTCCAACCTGGATCCAGGGGGACAATATGCGATCGCTTGCTTCGCTCAAGATGCTGGGGGATTGCTTACTGTGGCATATTGCCAACTGATCCAAGTGTTCAACACATAAATTATCTGGAGTGTTATTTATGTTTCAGTGGTTTTTTAGATTGCTTTTAGTCATTTCAGGATCAATTGCGAGCTGGTTCGTGGCACGTGATGAGCTCAAGTTTCCTATTGTTCAAATGGTGATAGCCGTCATTTTATTTACTCTTTTTATAGGGATTATTGCTTTTTGGCCTGAATTAAAAAATTGGTTGAAGCGAATTAGAAAAGATCATTAATTGAAAGAGGTGATATGAACTCTAATTTTCAAAATCACTCATATCCATCAATTCATGTTAAATGAAATCTGATCATTATCGTTTGCACGTTTTTATAAAAGGGATTAATTTATTGAAAATAATAAATAAATTTAGGAGAAATTAATGAAAAAACAACATTCACAGGGATTTTTGACACTAATCGCCGAAACTAAAAAACATATCAAAGAAATCACACCAAAAGCTTTAAAAGAAAAAATTGAATCAAAAGAACCCATGTTTCTTATTGATGTTCGTGAACTTAATGAATGGGAAACAGGTTATATTCCAACTGCAATACACTTAAGTAAGGGCATAATTGAGCGAGATATTGAAAAGAAAATTCCTAATTTAAATGACCAGGTTGTTGTTTACTGCAGCGGGGGTTTTCGGTGCGCACTGGTTGCCGACAATTTACAAAAAATGGGGTATACCCAAGTTTACTCATTAGATACTGGATTACAAGGTTGGCTTGACGAGGGGTACTCCTTACAAAAATAAATTTTTTTGAATTTTTTTCTTTAAACACCAGCGAATAGTTTCTCCTCTCCCATCCCCTCAGTATCACTGACTACAGTTTTGAGCTTTTATAAGTTCAAGATGGAAGAGGGGGAGGTGAAGCAGAATATCGACACTAAAGCGCTCATTGCCTAAAACAATGAGTAGTTTATCAACAAAAAACCTAGCGTTAGATGTGACATTTTATCCATTAATCTCTAATTTGACTCCAGGGGAGAGACTATTTCTCTTCTTGATTTCTAATGACAACCATTTTGATAGCAAGATTAGGTCTGATTCTTTGATTTATTGTTTTGTATCGACACTCCTCTTTAGTTTCGTGTGATTTTTGACCTTTTTGGTTCTTAATTAATAATTAGTTAATAAATTTAGCTTATAATCCACCTTTTTGTAAAAATAATAGCCACGGGGATTGATTTGGTTATTTTTGATTATATGCGAGATGATTTATGCCAGTTATAAAAAAGTCAATATCAGAAAAAAACACCATTACAACTCGTCCTGATATTTGTACTCCTACTATTTGTATGAAAAGCAAATTACCAGCTGAAATAGTAAATGAACATTTCCATAGGCTACAATCCACTATGGTTGACCGCCGCAATCCAGAGCTTCCTGGAAGTAAATCCTTAATGAAAGCAGCAAGAGCGCATGCCATTCTTAAAACAGGTACAAAAATAAATTTATTAACCGCAACTGGGATCAGTGAAGCGGATTTACCGCCAAAACATGGGACAGTCTATATAAGCTCTCCACGAGAATTAACCATTAAGGCAACCTGGAAAAATAAAAACCAAGAACGTGCGGTAAGTGGTCGGGATGCAAGTGTTTTTGGTGGTTTGGGAGTATTGATAATCCCATCCGATATTCATGTGGTTAATATTCCCAAAATGAATGCGCAGAGTGTGCCCACATCGTTTTTAGCAAAATACGGTGCCGAACTGATTCCTCTAGAACAATCATTTATTCTGGACGCTGTAGATGAGCCTTCATTACAAAACTTATATTTGATTGAATATCAATGGAATGCTGACTACATTCAAGACTATGTAATGAAGATCAGAGGTGGTGGTGGATTATTTGTTGAAACTCATCCATTTCCTCATGTTTTTACACCTTTATCCCCAGAGTGTAGTGGAGCATTGATACTAGGAGTAGAACGTGATGATGGAGCTTTTGATTTTGCTGCATTTGAAATTCCATTTGGCTATACCATGAAAATTGCTAGTAATGTAATTCATGGAGATTCTTTTTTTGTCGGACCTTATGCTATAGCACTAACTGAAACAGAATTAGCTGACTCCGTTATTTTAAAGCAGAGTACACCTGACCGTTCCATACAACAAGTAGTTCAAACGCCTACTCAAATGGTTACATATAACTTATTGGATGAAAATCGATTGGCTTCTAAGGTTAATCATAAAATAATAATGGATAAAATTCGCCATGAAGGTGTCTTAGGAAGCCGTTTGGGCTTTTTTAAAGCACAGCCTGGTGAAAAACGAGCAGAGATTGACCCTTCAAAAGATATTGCCCTGACTCAAGTACAAGCGTTTTGATGAGTCTTGGTTATTAAGAATATTCTTTTGCAGATCTAGTACTCATAAAGTGAATCGTATAATTACTGTTCCAATGCCAAGGTGTTCCCTGACTTGTTGTAATCACAAAGGAATTCACTCTTTTGGCATCTAATTGATTATTCTTCTCATAGAGCATTGAAAATTCTGTTGTATTTTCAATGAGTGGAGTGAGGAGAAAAGACGATTTTGCCATATTTGCAACCAGTCTATAGCGTTTTGTTTCACCATTTTTTAGGTTTAAACTAATGAATAATTGCTGTGGTTTAAAAAAAATGGTCGCTAGAGTTCCCCAAATTGTGGGTTTCAAATCAATCGCAACAAAGAGTAGCTGGCTCTTAGGCAAGGGCACCAGCTCACCCAGGGTATGGACTTCGCTTTTTAATAAAGACAAGTTGACCTCATGCAGGTATTTCTTTTTATGAAGAAATAGAACATTTCGATTTAAACGAATCGGTTGATAATTGGCTAACAATAAAGGCCAACTTGCGCCATCCTCTAAAGAAGGAACGCGTTGGTCAATGGGTTGAATTTTAAAAATAATATTATCAGGCCTATGGAGTCCTTGAAGATGTTTTTTATTGTCTTTAGCCAAATTTTGATTAAAGACAGAATAACTTTGGAATACGGGACGCGGAGACCAGCGGTTGTGTGAAGAAAGTAAATAGGTTTGATCATAGGAGTAAATATCAGTCGTCCCATGTAAAACAGGGAAGGCTGCTTGCTCGCGTAAAAAATCCATAGTAAAAATATAGTTTTTTTTAAGCCAAGAAGGATCTTGTATTCTGCTTTTTAGGCCATGCCATGCTGAAGAGCAGGAGGATATGAGGTTGTTTCGGATTGATATGCCGGTATAGTGGCTATTAATAGAGTACCAGCTATTGAATGAGATAAAAATGAGTAGAAGACTCACTCTGAAATTCAAAATAAAGGGTAAAAATAGTGTTGCTAATAAAATAGAAGTCCCGGGTATAAAGGCATGGCCTAAATGACGGGTAAAACCTGTTTTAAAAGAAACAAATAGAAACGCAAAATAAATTCCGAGCAAGAATATTTTTGCGGCAGCAGGCATCTGTTTTTGACATGAAATAGCCAGGAAAATGAATAAGCAAGTAATTAAATACAATATCACTTCATTCATATTTCCATCTGTGGACATTGCTTCAGTAAAGCTTGAGGCGATACAGAGTGTGCTAGTGAGATAATCAGGCAAAGATGCGAGTGGTTGTCCTGCTGCAAGCCAAAAGGTAATCATTGATATTAAAGGTGAGACAAGGCATATCAATGCTAGTTTTTTGTTATCCTGGGTGCAAAAAAAGGTAAAGCACAAAAAAAGCACAAGAATGCATAGAATGAGCATAGACCCCTTAATTAGTGCAAGTAAGCCAAATGGGGCAAATAGAAAAAAAACCAGCAATAAAAGAGATTTATTTGTAAGCCTATCTCTACATTCTGGGGAAATGATTCGTAAGCTTATTAACCCTGCAAGTAATGGATATGAAAAAAATAATGAGTCTCGAGCGTAAACCATGCCTAAAAGGGGTACGCAATAAGCGAGAAACCAATACCATCGCTTTCCTTTCATTAAAAAAAGAAGGCAGAACCACAAAGATACGGCTAGGACAATACACCCGATAATCATCAGGAAATCCGTAGCAGGGTGATAGGCTTTTGTGTAAAGAGACGAATAGGGGCCGAGCGTAAAAATTATTTCTCGGCCAAAAGCTAATCCTTGAGCAACCGCTTGATTTAAACCAAGAGCCCAAGAAGGATCAATCCCTGGCGCCGGCATTTTAGGAGAAAAAGGAATGAAAATGCACATGATAGTCAGTAATAGCATCAGCTTGCATAGAAAAGCCAAAAACACATTTGTTTTTTTGAGTGCAATTATTTTTGATGTATTACTCAATGTACGCTTCCGTAACTTTAATTTTAGCTAGTGTAACTTATTTTTTTATTAGAGAGTAAATTGAAGATTAGTTCATTAGCACTTTATAAGTGCGGAATTTTATGAGTGAACCGCATCGAATAATGGTTTTATTGTGATTCGGAGTCTGGATTAATCTAACTTAACTGTCACCCCGAGGGTAACAAGTGATCTACCATCCCAATACAGGGCTATAACATGGAGATCCCTCAATGAGCTCAGGATGACGGTGAGCTGGCTGCAGCTCGGCTAATTGCTGTGGGCTATACAATCTGTTCCAAAAATCAGAACAGCAAATTTAAGCCTAAAGAAACGGTATCGGAAATATCCGGTGTAGTACTTTCATTCTCGAGTGTTTTAAATGCTCCGTAATTGTGTTCGTTTTCATATTCAACAAATATACTTAATCCGGGTATAAGACGATAATACGGTCTTACTGTGTAGCGCATTTGATTCAAGCCACTGCCAATTTGAGCATGAACAACTGTTTTAGTCGCTAAAATACTGCGAATTCCTGTCCTGATTAAAAAATTATTGGTAATTAGTGTGTCGCGAGATAATTCAATATCAAATTTAATACTGCCACCATAAAAGTAAGTTCTTATGTCGGTGTCGATAAAAAAGGGCATTAATCCTTCCAGACCAAGGCCTGCTTGCCAATAGGGCTTATTGGCCGGTTGATTAAAATAGTTTGCTCCCCCTTTTATGGCCCAAAATTGACTGATTAAATGCCAGTAAAAGATGTCTATATCTGCATTTTCTAGCTCCCTCTTATACATTTCAGCATCCTTGATAAATAATTGCAGTTTATTATAATCAGGGCCAAACATGCCTTTGTAGGTAAGGAGCTGTGAATTGTGAACAGGATCAGCACCTACATCTAGAAAATTTGATAGCCAAAGGCCAGCGCCATGAGCCATGGGGTGTTTCACCAAATCCAGATTAATCGGCTTAATGGCTTCGTCGACTCGTATTATGGGGCGGTTGTAATACGAGGTGTCTTTAATGATATGTTTCGGCTGAGTTTTGTCTTCGGCTATTTCAATAATGGTTGTATATTGGAAAACGCGGTTCATTCCAGTCATCATGTGATAAAGCATATGACAATGGAAAAACCACTGGCCACTTGCATCGGTATCTACATCCGCTGTGATTGTTGCTCCGGGTGGAATATCAAGCGTATGTTTTAGCGGATCAAAAGTGTCTTTTCCAGTACGAACAATAAACCAATGGCCATGGATATGCATTGGATGATGCATCATCGATGGATTTGTAAATACAAAGCGATAACGTTTACCCGGTTTTAAAGGTATCGGTTTTGCCTTATAACCAGGTACTCCATTAACAAACCAAATATATTGGCCCATATAGCCAAACAATTCCAAATTAATGACTCCCTCTACAGGTTTATTAGGATCATTAGTCGGGACCGCAGCGGTCAAATCGCGATACTTTGTGTCCATTGAGGTCATATAGGATGAGGTGCTAGGTGCTATTGTATCTTTAAATCGAGTTGGCTCCGTTGGCATTTGCATGTCCATCGAGTGTCCCATAGGCATATTATGATCCATGTGCATCGAGTGCTTATGCTGTGAGGAAAGTGCATTGTCTTGTTTTTTGTGTGTTATGGGCAAATTGCCTTGATACATACCTCCCATCATGACGTTCATCATTTCTCTTGTAACCGGGATGGGCTCACTGAACGGTTTAACTTGAGCATAGTCGACTGTTTGATCAGGCGCTGTTTTAAGAGCGGCATAGACAGTGCCTACAGTATCTTTTGAACCCGCATAAATAATATAAGGTTTATTTTTTTCTATTTTTACCAATACATCATAGGTTTCAGCAGGGGAAATAGATAACTCCTCACTAGAATAAGGTTTTACGTCGTTTCCATCCGCTTGTATTACTGTCATGTTCGAATCAGGTATTTTAATACGGAAAATCGTGCTGCTTCCTGCATCAATAAATCGCAAGCGGACAATATCACCTATTTTAACTGGAGCAGTCCACGGATTGTCTTTAGGATGTCCGTTTATCAAAAATGCATCAAAGGCAACGTCACTAATGTCATAAATGCTCATGCGCATTCGCTGCATGCTTTTATAGTCATCAAGAAGTTTTTGTCGTTCATTTTTTGATGCTTTTCGGTAATCATGGATAAATTTTGCCAGGGATGGTTGAAGAGGAAAGCGCGGTGCATAATAGTCTCCGGATTTTTTTAAATGAGCTAAAACCTGTTCCGGTTTGGTATTAATCCAATCAGATAATACGACTACGTAATCTTTAGTGTAGGTGTAATGAGGTGGTTTCTTAGGAGCAATCAAAAAAGCACCATATAATCCCTGTTGCTCTTCCAAGCCAGCATGGGCATGATACCAATAAGTACCTGATTGTTTTAAAGTAAATTGGTAGTGAAAGGTACTACCTGGAGGAATTTCAGTTTGAGCCACACCTTCTACACCATCCATTTGCCATGGAACCAAGACACCATGCCAATGGATCGCTGTTCCTTTATCAAGATGATTGGTAACATTTATGGTTACCTGATCACCCTCTTTAAAATGTAATGTGGGTGCAGGGATTTGATTATTTACTGCAATAGCTCTGACTGATTTGTTAGTAAAGTAGACTGTTTTGTAACCAATATCCAAATTGACAACTTTAGGTGCTGCGAATGTTGAAAACGAAACTAAAAAAAATGAAATGAGACAACTTAAAGCAATCCAATAATATTGTTTCGATTGAACTTCATGAATATTATTTAACATGATGCATTCCATGAATATAAGGTTGATCTTCTGTGCTTAAACCCAGTCCTAAGGTCTTATAAATTTGTACAATATCTTGCAGAACAAGAGCTTGTTGCGTTGCAAGATTGTAGTTCGTTTGCAGTGCCCCTAGATTTGTCGTTAAGAAACTTGAATCATCGACGAGCCCTCCTTTATATTGAGCGGCGGTAATTCTTAATTTATCTTTAAATATTTTGGATTGTTGTTGATAAGATTGTAAGGCTAAATAATCTTTTTGATAGGAGGATAAAGCATTGTCCACTTCGCTAATTGCATTGATTACGATATTTTTATAATTTAAAAAGGCAGATTCAAACTGATATTTGGAGCGTTTGTATTCGCTTATTCTTAAGCCAAAATCAAAAATTGGCTGCAAGATATTGGTTCCGTAATTCCAGAAAATACTGCCACTGGAAAGAAAGTTTTTTAAATTGGGGCTGGAAAAGCCATAGTTACCCGTCAAATTAAATGAAGGCAAGAAATTAGCTATATTTTGTTTTTCAAGATAACCGTAAGCAACCACTTGATAAAATGCGCCACGAATATCAGGACGTCTGCATAAAACAGCAGCGGGTATATCTTTGGGGACTAGCCCAGTGAGTGATTGATTAATGAGTAAGTTATTGATTGAAATATTAAAATGTTCTGGATATTGGCCAAGTAAATAAGCCATTGAATTCAGCAGTATTGCTTTTTGTTTTTTAAGACTGCTGATATTGATTTTTATCGATTCTATTTGATTTTTTACATCATCAACAGATTCAGCATCGACAAGACCGCCTTTGAATTGGCTCCTAGTTAGTTTTAAGAGCTCATTAGAGAAATAAATTTGTTGCCGTAAATTAGCTAAATTTGAATTTAAGGCAAGAATTTGAAAATAAGTATTGACTACATCACTTATTAAAGTGAGTTTAATCACATCACTATTTGCAGCGCTAACCACTGTATTCGCCTTGGCTTGGTTGACGCTGTTATGAATTTGATTCCAAACATCCAGCTCATAACTGGCTGATACGAAACCTTCTATCGAAGTAAATGGGCTTGAGAAATTTCGTAATGGAACGGATGGGTTCGTTGAACCTAAATTATTTGCGGTGCCAAATGTGTTAATTGCGTTTTTAGATAGTTTAATTCGTGTTGCGTCAAAATTTAAATTAACTTGCGGCAGTAAGGCAGAGGCGGCTTGAGTCACATAAGTCTGTGAAATTTGAATGTTTTTGATCGCAATCTGATAATTTAAATTTTCTTTGATTGCCCAAGCGACCAATTGGTTCAATTTGTTATCGTGAAAATTTGTCCACCATGAATTGTTTATATTTTTATTTGTCAATTGGATAGAGGTTTTAAAGTGTTTAGGTACCTCTAAAGGAGCAATTTTTGGTTTTTGATATAATGTACAGTTGTTCAATACGAATAATGTTAAAAGGAAAAATAATGATTTTATTAGATTCATTTTTTTCCCTTGATGTAAATATCAACTAATTGTCCTGGGAAAATATTAATGTCCTCGGGTTTACTAAATTTAAATAGGACAGGTAGGACTCTTACATCAACACGTTCTGTTCGCTCATTGGAGAGTTGAATATTAGGTATCAAATAGGGTTGAATTTTTATGAATTCGAGGGGTATACCTCGATTCGATATTCCGCGTACAAACATAGTCGCTTCAAGATGAGAGGCGCTTGGTAGTGTAGGAACTAGAATTTCATCTACAAAACATCGCACTTCCATGAACGGTTTGGTCACACCCATTTCAACGACAGGGAGCATGGCTTGTGTATAGGTATCAAAACGACCTAAAGGAGAACCATAATCTCCTAATGCAACGCCTACACGCAAAATAATCCCATCAATAGGGGATCTAAGAGTATATTTATCAAGCAGCGCCTTGTCGGCATCATATTGCTTTTGTGCAACATGGACGTTTTCTATTTGTATTTTTACTGCGTTAATTGCATTGTCTAGAGCATTTTTGCTCACTGATTTGGGATCTAATAGATAAGATTTACGGTTTTTTTCTAATTGTTGTTGTAAATTTAACAAGCTGGCTTGTTGATAGCGTATTTGAGCTGCATCCTTTGCAACCAGTTCTTTTTGTATTGAATCATCCAGCGTTAGAATTGGATCCCCTTTTTTAAGGTATTCTCCTTCTTGAGCAAAAACTGCAGTTATCTCTCCAGAAACTTGAGGGTAAATATTAACATTTTGTCCAGTAGGTTGATGACTTTCAACAATTCCTGTTGCATAGATTCCTTTTTCATAAGGATTATAACTTACTGTAATAGGATTTTCTGGCTTGATCTTTTCGTTATAAATAATCACGCTTCCAATACCCGCTAAAACCCCCAGGCAAGCGATAAGGAACAACGTTCGTATACTCATTGAGAACCTTCCAATAGTCTTCCATCTTCCATAGTAATAATGCGAGTTGCAAAATCAAAAATTCTATTATCATGCGTCACTATAATAATTGCACGCGTGTCACTTAAAATATTCTCTTTAATGAACGTGATAATATGCTTCCCAGTTTCACCATCTAAAGATGCTGTGGGTTCATCAAATATAAGTAATTCTGGTTCTGTAATAATTGCCCGAGCGATGGCGACACGTTGTTGCTCCCCTATGCTTAACTTGTAGGGAGGAACTAAGATCCGGTGGCTTAGTCCAACAATTTCAAGGGCTTTTTTTGCTTTTTCCAGTGCTGCAATCCAGGAGACTCTTTGGAGAATGAGTGGTATTGCTACATTTTCTTGACTCGTTAATTTAGGAAATAAATGAAAGTCTTGAAACACGAAGCCTAGTGAGTAGAGCCTGAAATCAGCTAATGCATCATCATTAAGCTGCCAAATGTTTTTTCCCTTAACGAGCACATATCCCTCATTAGGTCGAAGAATTCCTGAAATAATACTCAACAGCGTTGTTTTTCCTGAACCTGATGGGCCGATAATGTAGAGCATTTCTCCAAAATCAAGTTCAAAACAGACATCCCTTACTGCATAAGTTTTATTGTTACCCGTACCAAACCATTTAGTTAAATTGAAAGCCTGTACAATCATCCCTAACCTCGAAAAATATCAAATGGATCAATACGAGTTACTTTTCTTATTCCTAAGTAGCTTGAAAAAGCAATGATAACAATGACCATAAAAAAAGAGAAAACTAAACTCGGATAGGTCACTAGTGAGGCATAGTTAGATAGCCTAAGCTTTGCTAATGCAATTAACACGGAAGATAACAGTACACCAAACCCGTATCCTAGAAACCCTATAATTCCTGATTGGAAAAAGATCATTTTGATCATTTCATTTTTTTTTGCTCCAATCGCTTTTAAAGCGCCGTACTCCTCAATATTTTCCAGAACAAAGGTGTAAAAAGTTTGACCGGCTATGGATAAACCCACAATGAAACTGATTAACGTCATGATCAGCAAATTAGTTCCTAAACCCGTTTCATATAAATAATAGTTTTTATTCTTCTTCACAAATTCCTGGCGAGTGACTGCAGAATACCCCAATTTTTTTACCTGCTCTTGAATGTAAGGAATATCTTGAGGCGATTTGGGCTCCAAAAGAATGTAGGAAATAGTGAAACGAGTGGTTGGTAAATCTGAAATAGCTCGGGAGTAAGTAGTATATAATGTGGGTGTACCAAATAACCCATTAACTAAGGCCTTACCCAATGCAATGACAATCGCTCTATGGTCATTGACTTCAAACGTTGTACCTATTTGGGGACTATCTAATTTGTAATATTCAGTGTCTTTGATTGCAATATAAGCATCATTACTAAAAATGGCATTAATATTGCCATCAATAAGTTTAGGTCTGCCAAGCAATGTTGAATCATCCAAACCAATTATCGTAGTTGCTTGGTATGTTCCCGTTCTTAATTTAACAAGGCCTTGTCCTGAGTAGAGCGGAGCAGCATATTTTACTCCTTTAATACTTCTCACTACATCAAGAACATAATTTGGCATAGGGATATTATCCGTTTGAATTTTGACTGAGGGATCCATGACCCAAACAGAAGAGCCTATATTAAGAATGGTTGCAGAGGTTCTCTGCATAATCCCAGAAAATACAGAAGTCATTTGCATCATGAGAAAGACAGCAAACGTAATCCCTACAATTAAAGTAAAAAATTTCCCCTTGTCATTTACTAAAAGCTTCAGAGCAATCCGTATCAATCCATCTTTCATTTTGGAAACATCCTTCTCCCTTAAAACCGACTCCAGCAAGGGATATTTTTACTTAAATTTCATTAGCATATTCGTTATTTTGAGTAATTTCTACAGAATAAGGATTTATAAATTTCAGATTTGTACCATAATTTAAAAGAAATATTTTAAATTTTAAGAGACTCATTTATGTCTTTATCCAGGGATGATAAAGGACGTCTGATTGGTAAAACCGTACAAATTCATGGTTCTGTTGTAACCATTGCTTGTGAGGTTTTACCCCCATTGCATCAAGCACTTAAAATAATTCGAAAGGATGATACTTATATTTTGGAAGTTCATAAACATATCGATCATGAGCATGTGATGGCTATTGCATTACATCGAACTTCAGGGCTACAACGAGGCTTGGATGTATTTGACCTGGGAGTCCCACTTGAAGTCCCGGTTTCTATCCATTCATTAGGTAGACTTCTTGATGTGTTTGGTAACCCTTTAGATGGATTTGACCTAATACCCACATGCGAATCGCGTCCCATTTTATCAAAATCACCACCCATTGAAGGCATAACAACACCTCAAACAATTTTAGAAACCGGAATAAAAGTAATTGACTTGCTTTGCCCTGTAGTCCAGGGAGGAAAGGTGGGATTATTTGGTGGTGCAGGAGTTGGCAAGACGGTACTTTTGATGGAGTTTATGCATGCGATTATCAAAATTCATCGCGGAGCTTCTGTTTTTGCAGGGATTGGAGAGCGGGTACGCGAGGGCCATGAATTATGGCGTGAAATGCAAGCAGCAGGTTTAATGGATAATACGTTAATGGTATTTGGGCAAATGGATGAATCTCCATGTGTTCGATTTCGAGTGGGTTTGTCCGCACTCACTAATGCAGAATATTTACGAGATACATTACAACGTGATGTCTTGTTTTTGATTGATAATATTTATCGATTTGTCCAGGCTGGGAGCGAAATATCAGGGTTGCTAGGAAGAATGTCGGCTAATGTAGGCTATCAACCAACTTTAATGACTGAAATAGCAGAAATCGAAGAACGTATTAGCTCTTCTTCTCAGGGCGCAGTCACTTCTGTTCAAGCGGTTTATGTCCCTGCTGATGATATGAGCGATCCAGCAGTTGCAGGAATTATTACCCATTTGGATTCAATGGTGGTCTTAACCCGTTCACAAGCTGGAAAAGGCATATATCCTGCGATTGATCCTTTGCTATCTAAAAGTAAATTTATGAATATTGCTGTATTAGGGCAGCGCCATTATTCAATCGCACAGGCAGTAAGGGAGCATCTGTCACATTATCGTGAGTTAGAAGATATTATTTCTATGATAGGAATCGATGAATTGTCCTCAGAGGATCAGAAAATTGTTTTAAGGGCTCGCAAATTACAACGTTATCTCACGCAACCATTTCACGGTATGGTCGAAAGAACGGACATTCAAGGGGTATCCGTACCACTGGAAAAAACATTACTGGATTGTGAGGCATTTTTAAACGGTAAGTTTGATTATTTGACTGAAGAGCAATGTTATATGAAAGGCTCCTTATCTGGAGTTGATTAAATGGCAACATTTACGCTGCATTTACATAGTGCCCTACAAGAGGAACAAGTTAACGGGGTAGTGAGTTTTATTGGTGAGGATGATTCAGGACAGTTTGGCTTATTAGCCCATCATACGCGAATGATGACTTGCTTAAATTACGGATTAGCCCGATTTCGTTATGAAGAGGGTAAAACGGAATATTTAGCAATACCCAGTGGTTTGCTCTATTTTATTGATAACGATCTTCATATTTTAACAAGACATTACATTCGTTCCCCAAGCTGTCAGGATATTTTGTTTGCTATAGATCAACAGCTGCAAAGGGAAGAAAAAAAGTTAATAGCTATTAAAGAAAGCATTCATCGATTGGATTATGAAATGGTAAAGAGCTTATTAGAATTAAAGAACAAGGATTGGCATGACCTCTAAGAACTCTCAGAACAAACTCAGAAGCAACGTAGAGAAATCCGTTGTTAAAATAGAAAAGTCAAAAAAAGAATCCCCTACAATTTTGGCGCAAACCATTTTTTTAGGGACGTTAGGAATACTATTTATTCTACCCATAATTATAGGCGCATATTTGGGCGTATGGCTGGATAATAAATTGCATGGTTATTCTATTGCATGGACAATTAATTTGATTCTTATTGGCGTTTTTGTAGGGGCGCTTAATGTATATTTATTTATAAGGGATAAATAATAAGCTGTTTTATGCGCCGATGAATCCCCTCTGCGCCTTGTGATAGAGGGGTAGGGGGAGGGTTCATTAGTTAAAATTAATGCTCTCATCCGCCCTACGGGCACCCTCTACCCACGGTGAGAGGGGAAGTTACTTATGGGATACCGTAGGGTTGTACCGAAGGAGACATCATGAAATGGAGAGCCGATTAATGTTGACTCAAAGTATATTAACCAGTTGGTTACTTATTTTAATTTTATTGATATGGGCTTGGTTATCTGGGCGAAAATTAAAAGAAAGGCCAAGCTCATATCAAGTGGTTACTGAAGGGATTTATTTGGCAATGTATGATGCAGTAAATGAGGTATTGCCTGAGCATGTTGAACTAATATTTCCTTTTGTTGCTACTCTATGGCTTTTTATTGGGTTGTCCAACCTAATTGGAGTAATTCCTGGTTTGAGTTCTCCTACAGCAGACTTATCAGTTACATCAAGTCTTGCTATCGTAACTTTTTTTTCCGTTCATTGGTTTGGTATCCGTGTTGAAGGAATTAAAAATTATTTACGGCATTATATTTTACCCAGTCCTTTGTTACTGCCTTTTCATTTAATTAGTGAGCTATCACGAACATTGGCATTAGCAGTACGATTATTTGGTAATATGATGAGTCTGCAGTTAACTGCTATGATTGTACTTATGGTTGCAGGATTATTGGCTCCTGTCCCTATTTTAATGCTGCATTTATTAGAAGCGGTTATCCAAGCGTATATTTTTGGAATGCTTGCATTAATTTATATTGCGAGCGGGATTCAATCACAGGTAATACGAAGAGAAAAGGAGTATCTTCATGGATAACATGAGTTGGTTTACCTTGGTGTCCACGGTTGTGGCTGGTTTGGCTATTGCCTTAGGAACTATGTTACCCGCCATTGCAATGGGGCGAGCAATTAGTAAAGCACTGGATGCAATCGCCAGGCAACCCGAAGCAGAAAAATCAATAACACGCACTCTATTTATTGGTTTAGCAATGATTGAATCCTTAGCAATCTATTGTTTGGTGATAGTATTGATTATTTTATTCAGAAATCCCTTATTGGCTTATTTAGTCAATCATTAAAGAGGATTGGAAAATGGAATTTTCCTGGTCAAGCTTTATTCTGGAGTTGATTAACTTTATTGTTCTTGTATGGATTTTAAAGTTTTTTTTCTACAGACCAGTTCAGCAAGTTATTTTAAAGCGCAAGCTGGCAGTGCAAAATGATCTTGATAAAGCACAGGCAATGTATGATGAAGCCAATAAATTACAAGAACAGTATACAAATCGTTTGCAAATTTGGGACCTGGAAAAAGAACAGGAAAGGAAAAAAGTTGAACGCTCACTGGAAGATTGGAAAATAAGTCAGCAAGAGGCCTTTAAAAAAAACTTGGCTCAAGAAAAAGAAAAAATGATAGAGCAAGAAAAGCAAAAATTGTCCTCCATAATCAATCAGAATGCGCATGAAGCGCTAATTAACGCCAGCAAGTTTTCCACAAAATTTTTGCTGAATTTTGCTGATATTCATCTTGAAAAAATATGCATTGATAAAACGATTACTGAGTTGTCCTCTTTGTCAGAGGAGAAAACAACCTTATTACAGCAGGGTTTAAATGAAAATAAAGAGATTATCATTGAGAGCGCGTTTTCCTTAGAGGAACAGCAGAAAAACACGATAGCTCATACTATCCACAGTAAATTTGTTGTGCCCACGGTGTTAGTATTTAAACAAAATCCGGAGCTGCTTGCAGGATTAAACATTAAAATAGGTCATTTTTTTTTACAAGCCAACTTGCGTGATGAATTAGCCTTTTTTGCGGAAACTGAAAATGAAAAAAGCTAAACAGGGGAGACCTATCTTGGCTCACGCTCATCTTAGAGCCGAAGGAACACCACACAGTTTGAGAATACAGCAGAAGAAGGTGGAGTCCTATGCTTTTAAGGTACGAATGCAAGAGTTTGGCTCCATTAGTTCTGTTGGCGATGGAATTATCTGGATACAAGGGTTACCCTCTGCGGCAATTGATGAAATTTTGATTGTCGAAGACGGAAGTAGGGCCATGGTTTTCCATCTAACGGAGCATCTGATTGGTGCTATTTTGTTGGAGCAATCGGATGTAATTAAAGCATCGATGCGAGTTTTTCATTACAGTCGCTCACTAAGTATTCCGGTTGGCGATCGTCTTTTAGGACGAGTCATTGATCCACTGGTACAACCCCTTGATGGTTATGAAGCACCTCAGTGTCTCGAGTATGGTTTGCTTGATGTTCTTTCACCACCAATTACACATCGTGATTTTATTAATCAGCCACTTTATACGGGTAACAAGATAATTGACAACTTAATTCCCATTGGTAAAGGACAGCGAGAATTAATTATTGGTGATAATGGACTAGGTAAAAGTTCGTTAGCGCTGGATATCGTTATTAATCAAAAAAATAAAAATGTACGTTGTATTTATGTCTTAATTGGACAAAAAAGATCAACTGTTCTTACCACTATTCAGTTGCTCAAGGATACACAAGCACTAGAATATACAACCGTTGTTGTTGCTGAGGCGTCTGCATTACCTGGTTTGCATTATCTCGCCCCCTTCAGTGGTTGCGCTATTGCCGAATATTGGATGAAGACCGGTTATGATACCTTAATTATTTATGATGATTTGAGCGCCCATGCGAATAGTTATCGTGAGCTTTCGCTCTTATTGAGACAACCTCCTGGAAGAGAGGCATTTCCAGCAGATATTTTTCACCTACATGCACGATTACTAGAACGTTCGAGCTGTCTTTCTCCTGAACTGGGTGGGGGCACCATGACCGCTTTCCCCATCATCGAAACCAAGGAAGGGGAGATTGCTACGTATATTCCAACCAATTTGATTTCAATTACTGATGGACAATTATTTTTTAATGAACAGCTTTTTTCAGGTGGATTCTTACCGGCAATAGATATTACACGTTCTGTCTCACGTATAGGGGGTAGAGCGCAACATCCACAAATCAAACGGGAAGCGAGTAAAATCAAACTCGATTATATGCAATTTATTGATTTGGAGGTGTTTACCCGCTTTGGATCTAAACTCGATGAAGCGATGGAACTTCAGGTCCAGCGTGGACGGATATTGCGTGAAATTTTAAAACAAAATCAATTGTCCCCACTCCCTATTGAGTTTCAGCTTGCTTGGCTTATTGGATATAACGAGGGTTTTTTTAATGAAATAAAACCTGATGAACTAACAAAATATTTAAACAAGATTGAACAACAGGTGTCTCACTGTGATTTGACATTAGATAGCCCCAGAGAACAATGGAAAAATAAAGTTTTTAACTGGTTGACCCAAACATGACAAAAAAAGCGCGCTTTAAAGCGCACCTGCAAACTCTAGATAAAATTGGTACCATGATGACTGCCATGAGAAATCTTTCATTCATTGAGATGAATAGGGTGACTAAATGTCTTGCGACTCAAGAAAAAATGAATGCAATGATTCAACAGATAGGTATTGATTTTTTATCAAGTTATCCGCAATTACTCGCTCAGATGGAAGTTGTTGAGTCCAATGTATATATCCTTATAGGGGCAGAACGAGGATTTTGTGGTAGTTTCAATGATAATCTTATACGTTATTTGGAGACACATTTAGTTCATCATTCAATAAAGAATCCAAAAATTATCATAGTTGGACAAAAATTGGCTGCTAAAATGATGGATGACCAACGAGTAATCCAAGTTATAGCAGGTCCAAATACCGTAGATGAAATTTCAAATATTATTTTAAATGTAATCAATGCCTTAACTTTGGTTTTTACTGAGTTCAAGCTCAGTACCTGGAATATAATTTTTAATAAAAAAATTAAAACCAGGGTAGAGGCCACCGTTAAACAGCCTTTTACGGAATTTAAGAATATAAAAAAATCTGATTTTAAGATTTCACCTCAGCTCAATTTATCTGACCAACAATTCATGATTGAATTGATGAATCAGTACGTTTTCTTTATGTTGTATTCACTTTTTTATCAATCGTTTTTTGCTGAAAACTATAATCGTGCAAATCACTTAGATAGCGCACTAGAGCGGTTACAAAAAAAAGTGACTTGTCTTACGCATAGCATTAACTTATTACGACAAGAGGAAGTGACTCAAGAAATTCAAAATATTATGCTCAGTACGCAAATTATTTTAGAAGAAATCCATAATGAAATAGGCAGTTGAGTTGAAGAAATGACCTGCGTCATCTCAAGAGCAGCGAGAGATGCTAACGGGGGGAGATACTTGCCATGCGAGGCAAAGAGGAGGAGTGTTCGTAACTAGGCTTACCGTGAATAAGGTCTAATTTATGTGGTAAATCTTGCAGGTGGTGGTGCTGATGACATTTCGGCTTCATCATCTGATGTTATTTCAAGATCATAAGTCTTTTGAATTAACGCAGCCTCAGTTTTTGCTTCATTGGTAGCAGTTTCTAATTCTAGTGGTGACAATTGTAAATATTTTTGTGATCGGAGTAATGCTTGTGAAAAATTAGTTATTTGTCCATTACTGGCTTCTGATAAGGATTTTCCTTGATACGCATTATTGATCATTGGATGTGAATAAGATTCCAATCTTTCAGCAACACTTATTGCTTTAAATGATAGATGACGTAAATTCAGTCCAACTAGGCTGGGTTGATTTTCGTAGTTAAGTAGCTCTTGATAAGTATTTCCTAAGAGTAAATAACCCGCAGATAAGTAATATTTTGCAGCGACTTGAGCATAGAGGATTACTTTTCTAGCAATGTCTTCATTGAACTCCTGTTTTAATAAATCTAATCCACCCTGGCATAAGGCATTTAAGGCAAAAAAACACCCATAGAGACCTGATGCTGCTAAAAACTCTTCGGCATCCCTATAAAATTCATCAGTGTGTTCTTTATCCTTAAAAGTATTTCTATAAATCTCATAGAGATACAACCCTTTTAATAGATCAAAACATGAGGCAACGGTACACATTGGTTGATATTCATGAACTGGTAAACCATTTTGTTCCGCTCTTTCTTTAGGGTTTACGCCGCAAAGACGCCATAAATCTTCCCAGTGTGATTTTAATTCGGGTGATTTACAGATTTTATCGATTTCTGGATTGATCATTGCAAGCTTGAACAGTAAGTCATGATCGAGATTTTTAATCACTCGATAAAAAAAAACAGGATTCAAGCTCTTTTTTAAGCTCAAAATTTTGATTTGCTGGTCTTTTTCTCGATCGTTTAACTCAAGAAACTTAGTTAGTTTCATGCTTACATCCAATTTAAATGACTAGGTACTGATAGTAAATTACTGGAATTTTTTTACAAATAAGAAAACAAGAAGATTCTTATGATCTAATCTCAGTAATTAATTGTACATTGTATTCTTCTTTTTCCACAGTATCTTTAGAGGTTTTTGCAGCCGTAGCTGAAGAAATAAAGATACTTGCATCTTCTGTTTCTCGTTGAGTTCCCAGCCAAGATAAGAGTTGTGATGTGGATTTACCCGTGTCATGTTTGCCTGCTTTAGGGTTACCGTCCATCGTCTTCAAAACCAAATGCGCATGTCCTTTAATTTCAATCATACGGTCCAGTTTGTGTTTCCTCAAAAGATCGAGAATTATTGAATGGGATGCGCCACAGGTACTTGATTTTCTTGCTTGTAATAAGTCTTCCACAAAATGCGCAACAACAGTTTCATCAATTCCAGCCTTTGCAAGATAGTTTATAATGAGTTGATGGCTATCGATGTTCGCATTGATGCTTGTTGGATTCATACCGCTCCAAAAATTATAACACTTAATTTGTGCTCTGGTAGGTGGCATTGAGCCGGGACCTACGTCACCACCAATATTTTCTGAATGGAGCCATTTCCAGGTGGCATGCATATATTCTTTTTCTCGAACAGCCATTGCTGCTGCACCGAAGAACATTACATCTTTATCTGCTGAACTTACATTAAGTACCATGCCATTTTTGTCATAATTGAGTGATAAATCAGTTTCAACTTCCTGGCAAATGGTTCTTGTAACTTTGTCATCTTGTCCGACGGAGTAGATCAATTGGTCACATTCAATATCAAATGTGGGCACTTTGGGGTCATTTTTTTTAAACACTAAGAATAGTTTGCCGTTAGGCTTTGGTTCAATTTTAATTAACTCAGCTTCCATTAATTCGCCACGTGATTTTGCAGTGGATAGGGCCGTAGTAGCAAGCTTGCCGGTGCCTGCTTTCTCAAATTGCTTTGCTATCCAAATAACAGAGTTCTTTTGATTGGTTTTATCGAAGACCATAGCCTCGGTACGTATATCATGACCAAAAAAACCTTTTCTATAACATGCAGCAGCAGTTCCACCACCTCCATAAATCACAATTTTTCTTGGTTCTTTTCCGTGTTCTTCTGTATCCGATAAAATGAATTGATTGCCATCTACGACTGGTGTAAACCCTTTGCGAGGATCAATTTGGTTAAGGATCTCGAATTCATCCTGTCTTAGTAAGCTGCCTGCAAGTAAGTTTCGTGCAGGACCAAGACCAGTACATATATTTAATTGATTGGTATAGATATTTATTACTCCGTCCGGTGTTTTTACTACTAACCGATATTTTTGATCTGGGACTTTCCAATCCGTCATATGGTTATTTCTTTTTTCAATCATCAATACAGTAGCACGCAATAATGGCGCCTCAGTTGAACCAAGGGTCGCTTGATTCGCCTGATAGACGTGTCGACCATTGGCATGAGGATTTTTTCGATAATAATCTGATGGTAAATATATTGATGGATTTTCTTTGGCTGTTGTGCGCTCAAGAATACTGTGAGGTTGTGCAAGGGTATAATCATGTTTCCAACTTCCTGAATGTTCGCCGATCATCAGAACGGAAGGAAGTTCTCCCTTTGCTAATTGGGCCTGGTAGGTTCCATGATGTGCTTTGAATTTCTCAAGCCAAAGTGTTGTTCCAGTATCACCTGAACCTATAATGACTTGCGGAACGATAGCGAATTCTTTATCTTTCATTACACGTAAGATTTCTTGATTCATTTCCTTTAATTTCTGATGGACTACTTCAAGTCGATCATATCCTTTTGTAACTTTTGTCAAATCATCCTCAACTGAGTCAGTGGTTGTTTCCACAGTGATTTTTTTCTTTCTAGCCAAAACAAGCTTGTCCATCAGCTCTTCTTTTAATGTTATTTTATATGCATATACGTCACAGTAGGTTGCTATTGCTTTTTTTAATATTTGAAAACATTGCTCTGAAGTAAATTCTTCTTTGAAAATTTGCGGATTTAAACGAATTTGTTTGATGAGTTTGTCGAAATGAGCGATTAAATCCTGGGTGGTAGTGATGCGATTGTGATTTAACACCTTACAAATATAATTTATTTCATTTTGTCTTATATCTTGCGGAACAGCATCTTTACCCATTATTAACCTCAACTATATGGATATCATTCGAACATGTAGTTCGTAATTTTATCAAACAAGTATTAAGAGATTATTAATTGCACATAAAGACTAAGTATTGGTTTTTGTGGGTTAGGTGACGTTATTTGCATTAATGAAACGGTGTTTTAAATTGTTGGCATTTAAAATCCAACTTGAATAATATAACAGTAAATTTTTATGCAGATTTTATTGATTATGTCACGAACTGAGCGATTGTTGGACTTGATTCAGATATTAAGACGTCACCGGTTTCCTGTAAGCGGCATAACCCTGGCACAAGAGTTAGGAGTTAGCCTTCGTACTTTATATAGAGATATTGCCATGCTTAAAGGGCAAGGGGCTCCAATCGAAGGAGAGTCAGGCGTGGGATACGTGTTACGTCCAGGATTTACTCTGCCGCCGCTTATGTTTTCTGCAGATGAAATCGAAGCAATCGTACTGGGTTCGCGTTGGGTAGTTGACCGAGCAGATACCCAGCTTAAATTTGCTGCACAAAACGCTTTGGCGAAAATAGCAGCAGTACTTCCAAATGAATTAAGCGAACACCTGGAATTTCCAGGGCTACTTATTGCCCCAGGGCAGGTTACGTCAAGTAAAGACTCTGATTTAATTTTAATCAGAAAAGCAATGCGATTGGAAAGGAAGCTTCAATTAAGTTACCAAGATGTCAATGAAACCGCTTCACAAAGAACGATTTGGCCATTAGCATTAGGTTTTTTTGACCAAGTTCGTATTCTTATTGCTTGGTGCGAGCTCAGACAAGACTTCCGTCATTTTCGAACTGATCGTATTGTTGAAATCAGTCTAATGGATACAGGTTATCCGGAGCGTCGCCAAACGCTTTTAAAAAAATGGAAAAAGCTTACCTTAAAAATGACAAGCACGGGTGTTTCGTGTCCTCCTAAATCCCACGGATGATGACAAAAGGATGCTAGGATTCAGTACATTATACAGCAGACTTTATCAACTCATTTTCTTTCGGTGGCGTCATAAATTCAGGATCAAGAGGTTCTGGAACCAAACCATTAAGGATAGCATCAATTTCTTGCAAGGCCTATGTATCAAGTGTTCATCGCTCCGGATGACATGAGGCTCATCAGGACTATTAAAAAACAATGCACTGTTTTTTGTAACAATAAGGCTGAATTGTAACAATTGATGCACTAATTGATTTATTTTTTAAACGATACTATAAAGCAATTTATAATCATACACTTAAGGGTTTATCTTATGCTTGAACAATTTACACACAGACTGGATCGGATTGATATTCCAGCCTTTATGTACGGTACCGCCTGGAAAGAGGAACGTACTCAAGAATTAACTTTTCAGGCTTTAAAAAACGGCTTTGTTGGAATTGATACTGCAAATCAACGCATGCATTACTTTGAGGAAGGTGTTGGGCATGGAATTCAACAATTTTTACACGCCACGGGAAAAAGTCGTAGTGATTTATTTTTACAAACAAAATTTACACCAGCCCTTGGGCAGGATCATCGCAAGCCCTACGATGAAACAGATTCAACTCAAAATCAGGTGCGGCACTCATTTTTAAGTTCTCTAAATCACTTACAAACAGAGTACCTTGACTCCTATATTCTTCATGGACCTACTTTTCGCTCTGGACTTGTTCAAGATGATTTAGATATTTGGGCTGCAATGGAGGATTTGTATAATGAAGGAAAAATCAGATTGCTTGGCATTTCCAATGTAACTCTAGAACAGTTACAAACCCTGTATCGTATTGCTACTGTGAAACCCTCATTGGTACAGAATCGTTGTTTTGCTAGCAATCAATGGGATTTATCAATTCGCGAATTTTGTCAAAAAAATGGAATGATCTATCAAGGATTTTCATTACTTACTGCAAACCAATCTTATTTGCTTTCGGATCGGATGCATGCGCTTGCGAAACAATATAAGAAGACAATACCACAAATTATATTCCGTTTTGCATTGCAAATAGGCATGCTGCCATTAACCGGGACAAGTAATCCACTGCACATGAGGGAGGATTTGGATTTAGATTCATTTGAGCTTACATTAGACTCAGTGAAATTTATCGAGGATATTAATAAAGGGTAAACCCGTTTTCTACTGACACAAAGTGTCACTCAGGTAGATTATACTCTTAATTACTTTGATCGTCTGGTAAAGAATCATGAGAAAATGCTGGTTGGCTGTTGCTTCGGCAGAGCATGTGCGTTTGGGCAAGCAAATGGGAATAATGCAGGTCTGCCATGGTAGGCTTGCTCCTTTAAAACGAATTCAATCCAATGACTTTGTCATTTACTATTCACCAACGCGTATTTTTAGAGCAAAAGATAAGCTGCAATCATTTACCGCGATAGGAATTGTGAAGGCTGGTGAGCCGTATCAAGTGGAGATGGCTGACGATTTTCATCCTTTTCGACGGGATGTAGATTGGGCCAAGGCACTTGAGACTCCTATTGCTCCTTTGCTTTTTGATCTTGATTTCACGAGAAACAATAAAAACTGGGGTTATTCATTGCGGTTTGGACTAATTCCAATTAGTGACCACGATAAGTCAATTATTGCTAATGCCATGCAGGCTCAATGGCTATAATCCACTAAAAGAGAGAATGAGATGATCCACATTAAACCACAACCAATTAAAGTTGAAGCATTCACCGTGACGGGACTGAGTGTACGCACTCAGAATGTCGATGAGTTTAATGCTGAAACAGCAAAGCTATCAAAGCTTTGGCAAAAATTTTATGCCTCACCACTATCAATAAAATCAGGCTCACCGATTTATGGAGTATATTCCGCGTATGAGTCAGATCATAATGGATTTTATACGGTCACGGCCGGAGTCGCGACACCTGATCCACAAATCAATCATTTTGATAAGATCAGCATCAAAAAAGGTAATTATCTTATTTTTAAAAACTCTGGCCCGATGCCCAAAGCGATCATCGAAATCTGGCAAGCAATTTGGCACTATTTTGATACTCAATCTACTGTTGCTAGAGCTTATGAGACTGATTTTGAAGTGTATATGGAACAAGAAGAATGTGCGGTCTATATTGGTATTAAAGATCAGATAGAGAAAAATTGATTGAGACAGTACAAGGTCTGCAATGTATATAAAAGAAATAGATTTCGTTTCAATTGACTAGAGATGCTGCCTTTAAACATGGGAGATGCGAATGAAAAAGCTTCTCCCGTATTCCGACTGAGTAAGCACCGAGTTATGATAGAACATACCGCGTATCAGGCTACATCATTTGATAAAAACAATGAAACAGATCAAGAATAAGAGACTAGGCAATTGATAAAATAAGACCTCCATCCACGCGAATAGGAGCACCATTAGTTGCGGAAGACAGAGGGCTAGATAAAAATGCAACCATATTCGCAATTTCTTCAGTAGAAGCCAATCGCTTGATTAATGAAGTGGGTCTTAAGTTTTCAAAAAGTTCTTCTTCAACTTGTTTTGCCGATTTGTTTTGCTGTTTTCCAAGATCGGCCACAAACTGGCTCACACCTTCGCTGCTTGTAGGTCCAGGAAGAACTGAGTTGACCGTTACATGAGTTCCTTTTGTGAGCTCAGCGATACCCCGTGCAACTGCAAGTTGCGCCGTTTTGCTCATACCATAATGAATCATCTCTTTAGGTATTTGTAATGCAGATTCGCTGGAGATAAAAATGATTCTGCCCCAATTTTGTTTCAACATGGGGGCAAGGTAATGACGGCTTAAACGAACACCACTCATAACATTGACTTCAAACATCTGCAACCATTCCTCATCCGAGATATCAGCAAAAGCTTTGGCATTATAAATACCGGCATTATTAATAAGAATATCTACTGTAGGAACTTGTTTAATTAATTCATCTAGTTCTTTTTTGTGATTTAAATCAGCAGGAGCGGCAATCAAATTGGCTTCAGGAGCGCATTTTTTAATCTGATGAATTGCCTGAGTCACTCTTTCTTGGGAGCGACCATTAATGACCACAGTTGCACCTTCTCGAGCTAATATTTGGGCAATTGAAAATCCTATTCCTGCAGTGGAGCCGGTTACTAAAGCGGTTTTACCTTTGAGTTGAAGATCCATGATTTTTCCCTGAAATAAATTTGAAGAGTTTTACGATTGACACATTACTTTAATCCCCAGATTAACAAATATTTCAATTTTTTTAATCAATTTTTTCATGGTGATCTATTTTAATGAGGATAAGTGATGGTTAAAAAAGGGGGATGCTCTATTTTACTTCAATCAAATGATTATCCGCAGGAGCGTCAGATTCATCTGTAACAGGATCCTGCTTTTCGGTTCTAATTTTAAACATATGCTCTCTCATTTTCTCTTGCAATGATTTTCGCGCATCAGGTTTATCACCCGCATTCAATGTAGCCAACCCGCGGGATGTTAAGTCGGATTTAAGTTCTATTTTTCCACGTGTTATTGTGGATAGTAGGGATGAAAATCCATCCAAGATAGTGCCAAGTAATATCTTCATTCTTCCACATAAAGCTTTTAATTTCGGATAGTTAATTGAGAGTTTATCATGAAGCTTTTCATATTGAGCGCAAGCTTCTGGAGTTTGAGTTTCGGGACTAATTGCCATTGAAGTAGTCCTAAGAGTAGTTTCTAATAATAAACGTTTACCACTACCATGCTTTTGTCTACTTACTTCATCTATAACGTTCATTCCTTTTGATAGAACATCTAATTTATTTGCTGTGGTTTTGGTTTGCGCTTCTAGTTTGTGCAGTTTTGTTTTCAGTTCACCTAGTTCTGCTTCTTCTTGTCGCCCTATTAGTCTTGCTTGAAGTGTGCGTGTTTTGCTTTGAAGCTCTTCTAGTGTAGGTGTTGTTTCAAGCGCTTCTTCTGTTGGTTCTATTTGTGGTTCTTTCAGTAGTTTTTGAAGCTCTGATTCTAGTTCCTGTTGTTTTGTTTGTAATTCTTGCAAAAGCTTGAGCTTGTGATTAGCTAATTGTTGCATACACTCGCTTGTGCGTTTATTTAATAAAGCACCAACACGTTCATGAGGGCAGTTATAATCTCTCCATTCTATCAACCAAGCTTGATCCTCGTTGTGCGTTAATTGATCATAATGTTTGTTCACATATGCATCTATGACGTTCCAGATGATGTCGATATGATGATTCATACCACGACCTTTCACCATTGTAGGTGCAGCATGTAAGGCTTGTTCAAACTCTTCCCGATTCATTGGGATTTTTTCAATTCCGGCATTGGCTTCCTCTTCAGTTGTTTCTTCAAATGATTTCATTAAATTGAAATAAGCAGAAGCAACTCCACCGCGGTCAATTGCATCTTTACAGGTAAAGTTAATACTTTTAGGTTTTAAGGATTCAATAATGTGATTTGTCAGTTCAAATTTTATAAAATGAAACCAGACAGCTTGTCGTTGAGCATCCGATAACACAGTTTCATTAGAATAGCCTAATGCTTCGAAGCTTTTGTCAAGTAAATCATTGATGATTTTGGCTTCCGCTTCAGGTGTATATTTTCCATTTTCATTACGGAATATTTTTTCACGAACCCGCTGACTAATGTGGAAGTCTTTTACCTTTGTTAAAGGAGGGGTGTGCCCCCCATTAGCTGTGATCCATGTTTTAACTTGTTGATCATTAAGTAATATAGGGTTCTCAAGTGTCTTTTCTGTAACCTGTTTATGTTTTTGCTCAAATACAGATTTATGTTTTTGCTCAAATACAGAAAAATCCTGAATGTTTACTTTCTCCTGTTGACCATCTGATTTGATATAGAGTAGTTCTTTATCGCTCCCGTTATCGATATAGATGTAGCTCCCTTTAAATTGTGTCAGATCAGCAGGTAATTGTTTCATCAAATGCAGGTCACGACCTTCTCGTGCAATTCGTAAAAACTCTTCTTTCACATCGCCAATATTATGTTTGGCGTCGGTACTTGCATAATGATGGTGGCTCATTAGCCCCTTGTCGGCAGGAAGTGTGATAACTGCGACATTTCTATGGCCTGATGGATTATTTACAGGATCGAACTCAAGCTTTTCTAGCTGCTCTGTTAATGCACTTTCCTTAGCTCGCTCATGTCCTATGCTTTCCATAACTCCCGGAACAATATCACGACCCAGTACATTAAAATAAATATGGGTTATTTTATCTTCATCAATAGCAGGCTCTTCTTTTTCTACTTGCGCTTTGTCTACTTTAGCTTGGACTAGTGCGGGTTCATCTAATTCAACTTGGTCTTCCTGTGTTAATTTTTTCTCAGCGCGTTCTTTTTTGAGCTGTTTTATCCTGGCTGCTTCTCTGTTCTCTTCGATAGCTAGGAATCGCTCGAATAAAGGACTAACCCGCGCCTCACCTTGGTGACGTTGCCCCTGTGTTCCAAAACGGTATTCAGTAAAACCAAAATTAGAGCGGTACCGTCTTATGGTTGCCAAACTGGTACCATGTTGTGGTTTATAAACATCAGCGTAAAGTGCTGAGACTTTGCTTGTTGTTGACTCTTGCTCTGCTGGTGATTGGCTTTCACGGTTAATTGATTCACCTGTATCGCTCACATGATGAGCGATGGATTTTTGGATTCTATCTGAGTTAGGGCTATGCTCTAGCGTAATGTGTCTGATATCATTATAAGTATCCTTCAAAATCTCATTATCATTAGCATAAAGAGAATAGATAAAGTCTTCTAAAGCTTCGATTTCTTTACCAAGAAGTTGGACTTTTTGATTGAGTTTCTCATCAAATGTTTTTTTACAGATGTTTTTTGTTATTAATTTAGTAACTTGATCACTATTAAGATGTAGTGAGGGTCTTTTGGGTTTATTAATCTCTTCTAAATCAAGATCAAAACTCTTGAAATCTTTAATATTTACTGTCTTACAAGTACCATCTGCTTCAATATGATATAATTTCCTTTTTTTATTATTGGTTTCAGAGTCATAGCAATATATGTAGCTTCCCTTATAATTTGCAAGATCCTCAGGTAATTCAGCTAGCAAATGGAGGTCAGCATCCTTATCCCGGATGTTATCTGTTATCAAGCTGGTAACTTGATCCTCTCTAAGATGAAATGGGGTACTTCGCTGTGGATTAATCTCGCCTAGAATTTCGTTAAATTTATGTTCGTCAACATTCAATTCATTTTGAGTACCATCTGGACTGATATAACAAAGGCTACTTCTTTCGGAGGTATTAACATATATATAACTTCCCCTATATTCGGTAAGATCCTGAGGTAGCTCAGTCAGCAAATGGAGATCACTATGTAAATCGCTTACCTGCTGACGAAGAAGAATTCGCAGAGCCTCTTGTAGCCTATCATTTTCTTTTTTAGGAAGATTAAGATAGTTGTTAATTTGCTCGCGGGTACTACTTAAGTCTGTTCGAGGGACATCATATAGTGTTTTAATATGCTCATCTAGATAATCAAAAAATTTAGTGTACAAATCGGCGTAGGGAAATTTTGAATCATAGGCGTTTTTATCTTTACCACGAAGCGATTTTAAATGTTCAGCCATATCGGCGGGAAGCTTATCCAATATCGAATCAGGAAACTTAACATTTCTTAAGTAATTAAAACAGTTTCTATTATGCAGCTGATCACTGGTTATTGACTTCTTTGTTTTTTCTTGAGAGCCAGACATATATTTATCTCGAATAATTATTTGAACACCCTATTTATATACAGTTTAGTTGATTTTCCTTAAAAAAATATGAAGAAAGTGTGCTTTGGATGAAATTCTGTTGTTATTTGGGATAAGGATAAAAAAACGTTGCTTCATGCTTGTTATAGAACAGGTTCGTGATAAATGAATTGGGTATTTTTTGGAATAGTTTTATTGTAGATAACTCCACTTTACCTTGTAATTTAATCGTAAAAATCATTTGCTTCGCTTTTCCAGACTCTATCCATTTCATAATGAGTGCATAAGCACGATCAGGATAACATGCTACATCCGATAAAACCCAATCATAGTTTTGCTCCAATTTTGCAGGGTCTATAGCAAAAGCACTTTGTTGTACGTAGTTGATGTGAGGTAACTTGGCTATTTTAGCATCTAATAAAGCCTTATCCACAGCAGTGACTGAGGCTCCTAATGATTGCATGACGTAAGTCCATCCTCCTGGAGATGCGCCTAAATCCAGAACCTTATCTCCTGATTTTGGATGTTTTTCAAGAAGAGTGAGTGCCTCCCAGAGTTTTAAATAGGCACGGTTTGGAGGATTTATTTTATCCTCGATAAAATAGCATGTTCCTTGAGGCCATTTTTTTTGGCGTGTGGCGCTATAAATCAAAGTGTTTTTATCCAGTAAACTGAAAGCACCTATGGGTGGAATCTCAGACTCCAGCGGGAAATGACGCTTGAGATCTGGAGTGGAACGTAATTGTTCTTCAATTAATCGAGAGCGTCTTATATGAGAAATGGGATGTAAGTACCAGAATTTTCCCGCTAGGCGAAGAATTCTTACCGCTTCAGAAATGGATTGAAATGTAACTAACCGAGGTTCCAACCAAATATCTTGTGCAAAACAGACATCCAATTTCTTATGGGGGGAACTGAGCAAATCCTCTGCAATTTTTGTGACATCACCCAGCTCTTCTGAAAGCAGAGAGAGAAACTCGGGTTTGGTGACATAAATTGCAGCAATTTTCTTTTCCATGAGTTGAACCTAAAAACTGGATTAAAAAAGCGGTATCTTATCATCAAGGCTTTATGGGAAACGAGTACTATTTAGTAAAATAAAATACTTCATCAGGTGATGAGACTTTGAATTTATTTGTACTATACTCGATGCAACGAGGTGTTCACTAAAAAGGAATTTGAAATGAAAAATAAAACGGTTCTAATTACAGGTGCTCTTGCTGGAATTGGTAGGGCAACTGCTTTTGCTTTTGCACAAGAAGGTGCAAATATCGTAATCTCTGGTCGTAAAAACGAAATAGGGGAGTCTCTCGCAAAAGAGCTATGTGCTAGTGGAGTTGATGTGGTATTCGTTCGAGCTGACGTTCGTTATGAAGAAGAAGTAAAATCCCTTATAGACACTACAATGAAACGTTTTGGGCGTTTGGACGTTGCTGTGAATAATGCTGGTACTGAGGGACAACCGGTTTCGATTGTTGATGAGACTTTGGAAAACTATCAGGCTACGTTTGACACGAACGTACTCGGTGTCTTTTTGTGCCTTAAATATGAGCTTAAAGTGATGATGGAACAAGGTTCTGGATGTATCATTAATCTCTCATCAATCGCCGGTCACACCGGAGTGCCAGGTGCATCGATTTATTGTGCAACAAAGCATGCAGTGGAAGGGTTTACAAAAGTAGCCGCACTCGAGGCCGCTGGAGCTCATGTTCGCGTCAACGCAGTTGCTCCTGGCCCGATTAGTACCGACATGTTTGAGCGTTTTACAGGCACTGAAGAAAATAGAGCCGCTTTTCTCGAGAGGGTACCTTTAAAACGTGCAGGTCTTCCTGACGAAGTCGCTCAAACCATTGTCTTTTTGGCTTCTGATAAGGCATCTTTCATTACAGGAAAAGTGATCGGAATTGACGGTGGTATGACCTGAGATAGTACATTAAGATGAGAATTTATGTTTTTTGATGGAAAAGACAGAATGCCTTTTCCATCAAAGTTAATTATTGTACGTAAACAGTGCTCGCTGCGGGACCATCGTTGCTTTTGGCTTCAACAAAAAGAACTCTTTTTCCGACTTCTAATTTACTGAAATCATAATCAATGACACTTTTACTGGTAAAGCGGAGTCTTCTTCCATCAATCGTTTCAATAAAACCGTAATCCGCAACAGGTGCGATTTCGCGAATTAGTCCTACTGGTGGTAGTTCATGATATTTTACTTTTCCTCGCTGTTTTTCAACATATTTTTTAAGTTGTCGTGTCATGGCTAGAAAAGCATCTCTTATTGCGACATAGACGTCTTCATGTGCATGATTATCTGCAAGATCACGATTTACTACGAGTTCTGCGTTGGGAACTGAAAGATCGATACGTATATGATAAATTTTGCCTTTATTATGATGTCGATGCGTTTCAATCCCTACGTTACAACTCATAATCCGATCACAATACGTTCCTAATTTTTCAGCATGCTTACGAACATTACCCTCAATAGCTCGAGAGTGCCTTAGATTATTGAATACAATTTTTATAGGAAAATGTACTGAATTGTTCATTGCTTGCTCCTTATATCACAGACATCAATATCGTTTTTTAAAGCTATGTTCTTTGTCTCGCTTCTTTTTTTTGTTGAAGCTTAACTACATCAACTATATGGGTCATTGTTTCAGTCAGGATTTCAATAAGATCATCTAAGGTAATTATGCCTATAAGCGTTTTGTTTTCACTGATAACAGGTAAGCGACGAATTTTTTTGGAATGCATTATTTCTAGTGCATCAAAAAGACTATCGTTTTCAAAAACACAGCTAAAAGGATCGGTGAGAATATCTCGGACTAATAACGACTCTGGTTGAACTCCTGCTGCCATAACTTCAATGACTAAATCACGATCAGTAACAATACCTATCGGAATTTTTCGGTTATGATGCTCTTCAACCAAAACTAAATCTCCTACATGGTAGGTACGCATCAGCTCTGCAGCGTTTTTTACCGATTCATTGCCATTGATAACCACTACATCTCGGTTACAGTATTCGCCAACTCTCATAGAGGTCTCCTAAAATAATCGCCTTTTTAGTTTTTACCTCGTAAATAAAGTACTTTTTAGAAAAAGGCACTTTATCTTTACCCCATCGAACTACGAATTGACCGCAGGAAAACGAATGTTAAAAATTTTATTAACTGTTTTTAGTATAGTATATAAAACCTCTATTCGGTTGAATTGAGCGGTTTAATCCTTTTACTTATGCTGACACGGAGGTGGTATACTGCTGGTTTTTGAGAAGCTCAAAATAGAACATGCTTAGATTAGTGAATAAAAACAATATCATTAAGCCTAAAGATAAAAAAAGATGCATTTTTGATGTAATCAAAATAAATAAGATTAAAATCGAACGCATTATTTCAATGATTAAAATTTTTTGTTTTCCATTGGCGACCGCCCCAAGAATATAAAGAGTAAATAATATGAAAACTCCAAGAAGCCATGAATTCAATGAATTCAATGTAAATATTAATGAAAGATAGGCATATAAGACGATTGCAAGGGTGGTGTTAAATAACATATAACATTTAAGTGATTTGCTATTTTTTTGTTGAATGATTCGTTTAGGGATGTTGTTATTCTCTTGTTGCAAGCGATTTATTATCCACTCAGGGGGCATAAAAAAGGCACGAATGACATCCAGCTTACTGTTTAGGCTTTTTCCATAATACAACACATCCTTAATGACTTTGATATTTGCATAAAAAGGATTCCATGAGTCTAAAGGTTCAGTAACTCCGTACTCAGGAGGCATATTTTCTGGCTCAAAAGTTCCAAACAGTTTATCCCAAATAATTAAACTTCCTGCGTAGTTTTTATCTATGTATTGTGGGTTCTTACCATGATGTACTCTATGATGAGAAGGAGTATTGAAGAGTGTTTCAAACCATCCCATTTTGTTGATTGATTGAGTATGAATCCAAAACTGATAAATGGTATTACAAGAAGAAACGATTATAAACATCCAAGTCGGAAAGCCAATAAAGGCTAAAGGAAGATAAAAAATCCAGGATGTAAGAGTTTGCCAATAGCCTTGCCTTAAGGCAACTGATAAATTAAACCGCTCGCTTTGATGATGGACAGAGTGTCCTATCCAAAAGAAATTGCACCGGTGACTTGTCCGATGGTACCAGTAGTAACAAAAATCCACGCTGAGCCAAAGTATAATCCAAGAACCAATAAAGTGTGGATTAATAGAAAAAAGAGCACTATGTTCATAGATAAAATAATAACTGAAAATGATGAGTCCTCTAGCCGGCAGCGTAGCAATTTGCTCAAAGATACCCGTACTAAAATTATTTATGGTGTCGTTGAATTGATAAGTTTCTGATTTAAATAAAAATTCGATACCGATTAAAATAAGAAATATTGGCGCAGCAAATACTATTAAATTAATATCCATATGCATCCCTTCGAATTATACGCCTACTTCCTCACTCACAGATGATTTTAAAAATTGCTTAAACTCCGTTTCGTATCCTATGCATGCTGGTAAATGCGCAACTGAACGGATGTGGTATTTAACTGGAGCCTCCAAAGACATGTTATCTAATGATTGATTATTAATAAAGCAATAATCAATCCCAAAATCTCGTGCCCCGTAGCCATCGTTCAACATGGAGTCGCCGACCATTAATATGGAGCGTTTGTTGATCGAGAGTTTGTGCTTGTTTGTAATTTCTTGCAGGGCAATATTAAAGATTTCTACATTAGGTTTTGCAACACCCACTTCATCCGAGACAATATAACAGTCAAACCAATTATTGAGTTGAAGGCGTTGCAGCTTTTTTCCCTGCTGTTCAACGTAACCATTAGTAATAATACCTAAAATATGTCCCTTTTGATGTAAAAACTCAATGGCAGTTTTAACATTAGGTATCCAGTGAGCATGTACGCTAAGATTTAAATCATATTCTGCCGCTATTTCTTCCGCAGAGGCAGAACTAGGAAGTTTTTGATTTAATTGTATGAATCGTAGCAATCTTACCTCGCGTGGGGTGAGCGCATTGCTTTTAGCGCCAACCTGATTCCATAAATGGGTATTAATTTCTTTATAAAGATGCTCAAAAATGGGATACTCAACTGATGAGTAATAGAGTTTATATATATTTTTTAAGCCCGCTCGTTGGGAGTATGAAAAATCGATAAGGGTGTCGTCTAAGTCAAATAAAATAACTTGATAGGGCATTTATGGATCCTGTTATTCATCTTATTCAAAGGGGCACTCTGTATCAGGGAACAGCCGTATTGGGTACCATTTATTCAATGTTCAGACATATCTTGGAACTGATTGCCATCTTACATCCAAAGATGCAGATACCAGGTCACGATACTATGCCCCCAAAATAAAGAAATTAATCCGCTGATACACAGAAAAGGACCAAAAGGAATCGTGGTATCTTTGGATTTATTTTGTATATGCAAATACAATAAGCCGATAATTGTACCACTAATTGAAGAAAGAAGAAGAATTAACGGCAAAAACACCCAACCAAACCAGGCTCCAAAGGCAGCAAACAATTTAAAATCGCCATTGCCCATGCCAATCTTACCAGTACATAAGTAAAATATTTTTATAAATAACCAGAGTCCTATATAACCTCCTGCTGCACTGAGCACGGCTTGAGGCAGCGGAGCAAATAGATTTTGTGTATTGGCAATAAGTCCTATCCATAACAAGCTTAAAGTCAGGCTGTCTGGTAAAATTTGATGATCTAAGTCAATGAACATTAAGCAAATTAAGATCCAAAGTGCAAACAATACAAAAACGAGTTGCAAGGTAAAACCAAAATGCCAGCTCGCGTATAAGGAAAGAATCATTGTGCCTAGTTCGATTAAAGGATAGCGAATAGGAATAGGACTTTTACATTGATGACAGCGCCCACGTAAAAATAAATAACTTAAAATAGGGATATTTTGCCAGGCTTTAACCATGGTTTTGCATGAAGGGCAAAATGATCTTGGAAAAAATAAATTAATCGGTTTTTGTTCCTCTTCCTTGATACCCGCTAGCTCATTATATTGTTGCTTCCATTCTCTTTCCAACATGATAGGAAGGCGGTAAATGATAACATTAAGTAAACTACCCACAGACAGGGAAAAAAGGGCAACTACTAAATACATAAACCAAGTATGATTGATGATTAGGTCATTTATCATTAATCGATCCTACATAAAATGTTGTAGCCTGGGTGATAGGCACACTGTCATTAAGACAATGAATTTCCCTTCTCCCTCCGGGGTAAAGGTGCTCGATAGGGCGGATCAACGTATTCATTTTAGTTAATGTTTCCTTACCACACCCCTCCCACGAATGGGCGAGGAGAGTTCTCCTTTACTTAATGGAGGTGAGTGACTTTTATCCACCAGACTACAAAGAAATATAATGAGCGTCTTATATTGCAGATCCCAGTTTGAAGATGGGTAAATACATTGCAACAACAAGTCCACCTACCAAAACACCTAAAACAACCATGATAACAGGTTCTAATAAACTACTTAGTGAATCAACAGCATTATCCACATCTTCTTCAAAAAAATCAGCAACCTTACTTAACATTTTTTCTAAAGCACCTGACTCTTCTCCAATGGCTACCATTTGGATTACCATATTGGGGAATAATTGAGTGTTTTCCATGGCCTTATTCATTTGTTGACCCGTTGACACCTCTTCTCTAATTTGATCAGTGGCTTTGGCGAAAATAATATTTCCTGTTGCCCCTGCCACCGATTTAAGTGCCTCAACTAAAGGCAAACCTGCTGCGAAAGTAATTGACAGGGTTCTTGAAAATCGAGCGATTGCAGCTTTCTCAATAATCGGCCCAATAACGGGCAGCTTTAATAAGGTTCTATCTATATTTTGTGCAAATTGAGGGGAGTGTTTTTGTGCATAAATAAAAGCGTAAATCCCTCCCCCCAATGCACCAAAAATTAAATACCAAAAGGATTGAAAGAATTTGGACATGCTCACCACGGCTTGCGTCATAGCAGGTAGATCAGCACCAAAACCTTTAAATAATGATTCAAATTGTGGAACAACAAAAATAAGTAACCCAGTCGTAACAATCAGAGCGACGACCATAACAGCCATAGGATAAGTCAACGCTTTTTTAATTTTCTTTTTGATTGTTTCTATTTTTTCTTTATAGGTGGCGACTTTATCGAGCATGATATCCAGAGATCCTGATTTTTCCCCGGCTTCCACCAAATTGCAAAATAATTCGTTAAAATGGGCGGGATGCTTCATCAATGCTTCTGAGAGGGTTAATCCTGTTTCAACATCGTGTTTAATATTTTCAATCAATTCCTTAAGCCGTTTATTTGACTGTCCCTTTGCAACAATATCAAAGGCTTGCACTAAAGGTATCCCAGACTCAATCATTGTCGCGAGTTGGCGACTAAATACCGTAATATCACCGGACTTGATTTTTTTACTTTTAAAATTGAAAAAAGGGGCGCGTTTTTTAGCAATTTTACTTACGATAATTCCTTGTCTGCGTAATTCTACTTTAGCTAAAGCAAGACTCCTGGCGTCGATATCGCCATTTATTTTTTGAGCCGCTTTATTAACGCCTGTGTAATGAAAAGTTAACGTAGTATTGGCATTTTTTTTCATTTTTTATCTGGTTAATCAACGGTTACCCGATTGACTTCCTCTATAGTGGTAATACCTTGTTTTATCTTCTCAAGCCCAGATTGATAAACAGTAATCATGCCTTCTTCCTGAGCAATTTTTAATATATCCAGGGAATTTCCTCCAGACATGATGACCTGGCCAAGTGTTCTGGTCATAGGCAATACTTCAAATAAACCTATTCTACCGCGGTATCCATTGGTACATTTAGGACATCCTCCAGCTTTATATAATTTAATTCCCTCTAAATCTGCTTCAGTAAAACCTAATTCCAGCAAACCTGGCTTATTGAAGTCATCCCTCAATACTTTACAATGCTCACATAATTTTCGAGCTAAACGTTGTGCAATAATAAGTGTTACAGAACTGGCAACATTAAATGTTGCAATACCCATATTCACCAAGCGGTTAAGGGTTTCAGCAGCACTGTTTGTATGCAATGTTGAGAGTACTAAGTGTCCTGTTTGAGCGGCTTTAACAGCTATTTCAGCGGTCTCCAAATCACGTATCTCACCAACCATGATAATGTCAGGGTCTTGGCGTAAAAACGATCGTAACGCGTTGGAAAAGGTTAAACCTGCTTTAGGATTAATATTAACCTGATTAATCCCTGGTACTTTAATTTCAACCGGGTCTTCTGCTGTGGAGATATTCACTTCTTTAGTATTAAGTATATTTAATGCGGTATACAAGGTTACCGTTTTACCACTACCGGTGGGGCCGGTCACTAGGATCATACCTTGAGGGCGTTCAATTGAATGCACAAAATGTTCTTTTTGGATCGGGCTAAAACCTAAAGCCTCAATACCAAGTTTTGCTGAGCCTGGATCTAAGATACGCATAACTACTTTTTCACCTGAAGTAGTAGGGCAGGTGCTTACGCGAAAATCGATGGATCGGGATTTGGATATTTTCATTTTAAAACCCCCATCCTGAGGTATTCGCCTTTCTGAAATATCTAAGTTGGACATGATTTTTATGCGAGCTGTAATTCGCGTAGCCAAACTTCCTGGAGGTGTGGCAATTTCGTGTAAAATACCATCTTGTCGGTAGCGTATGCGATATTCTTTCTCGTAGGGTTCAAAATGTATGTCGGATGCTCCTTGTTTAATGGCATCAAGAAGTATCTTATTGACGAATTTTACAATGGGAGCATCTTCGGTGAGTGAAGTAGTAATATTTGTGTCGTGCTCTTCTTCCTCATTAATGATAAGTCCATCAAATTCATCACTATCCCCACCAACAAACTCGGATAAACCCTGGGTTTCTTGTAATGTGAGTAAGTGATCAATTAGCGCGTTCAACTTATCAGCTTCTACGACAATTGCATGCGTGTTGAGCCCAGTATGGAATTGAATTTCTTTTAAAGAGGCTTGGATACTTGGATCCTCTGTTGCTAGGTATAAATTATTGCCTCGGTAAAATAGGGGAACCATTGAATGGCGACGAATTAATTTCTCGTTAACCAGACTAGTGGGGATAGAATCGATTTCAATGCAGTCAAGATCAAGTATAGGAACGCCAAAATTTCTCGACGCTGCAAGTGCAATTTGTGTGGCTGATAAAATATTATTTTTTACAAGATATTGAACCAAAGAGATTTTTTCTGCAGCTGCTTGTTTGCAGAATTCGACAGCTTGAGCTCTATCCAACAACTTTTCAAGAACAAATAGCTGTCCTATTCCATGTAATTTAAATTCATCCGTTCCTAACATAGGCTTCTATCAGCTTATAATAATATTAACTATAGTTAATCCATTTAATAAAATCACGTGTTCCAGTCAACATTGTTGTTTACGTAGCGTAGGTTGGACGAAAACAATATCAAAGCAATCATACCTTTGATTTAAATAGTGTCTATGAAGAATTCTACTATTCAGGCCATTTTCATTAAGTCTTGTGAGTTGTCACCAACCTAAGCGCAAGATATTTAAGTGCAAAAAAAGAAAATGGATTGTATGTATGAGAAACTCGTTGTATTGTAGTTTAATTCAGGATTTACTATTTTAAAAGGCATTATTTTGTTAATTGAACGACAATTAAAACAATATCGCGCCCTGAATAAATGGTTTCAATCACCCCTGGGTCTTTTTGCTGCCCATGAGTTTTTAGTTAATCTTGAATCTGAAAGTGATTATTCACATGGCGATACATTACTGCAATTAGGAAATTGCGGCGATAACATTTGGTTAAAAAAATTCAATTACACTCATAAATGGATTGCTTCTCCTTTTTTATTGGCTAATAAAGTGCAAATTAAGTGTGCTTTAAATCAACTTCCACTCGACCGTAACAGTGTGGATTGCATTATTGTGCCACTTACCCTGGAGCCTTTCAGCAACAGTTTGAGTCTAATCGACGAAATCGATCGCGTTCTTAATCCCATGGGTTTTGTCGTTTTATTAAGTATTAATCCTTGGAGTCTTTGGGGTGGGGCAATAAAAACTGGATTATTACATTGTTATAGCGATCAAAAAGTTCAAATGAGAACCCCATTCAACATAAATCGAATTTTTATACAAAGAGGATATAGACAGTATTCTTTAAGTAATTTTTGTTATATCCCACCAGTTAATAACTCCTCACTAATTAAAAAATTTACTTTTCTGGATGAAATAGGCAAGATGCTTTGGCCTTTCCCTTCAGGATTTTATTGCTATATTGCTCAAAAATATCAGGCCATACAACCTAATTTGCAATATAATCCAGTTGAGGAGCCAATTAAGGATTATCAGGCTCCCTTACAGCCTGTTATTTTTTCTTCGCAAGTACCTGGTTTGCGTCGATCAGATAAAATCAAATGATTTATGAATCGGTTATATGGGATATTAAAAACTTGAGTGAACGATCTCCTGTTGATGCTAGGACCATCCTTTGATCCGGAGTCCTCAGTTACATGGAAAGTTACTTCTGATCCTTGGGTTTCGATGTCATATCAAACGGATTTGGGCTTTTTATCTCTCCCAAAGTAGGAGATTCTGTTTCTATGGAGCCAGTCGATTGACCTCTTTGAGTGACTGTTGCGTTGAATGTTTTTAGACTATCCATTAATTTTTCTTGGCTTGAACTGCCAAAAGTCATTTGACTCATCCCTTCTTTGATTGCGCTGCCTATTTCTTTTTGGCTTCCCTGATACAGTTCGCCATTTCCAGAAGAATACACATAATCATCTTTAGGGACAAAGGCAATATCACTTATAAATGCAGCACTCAATGGGTTCATGCCCCCACAACAAAATAGTTGGCATTTTTTTGCCTCATCATCATAGAATTTTTTTTTCTGATTCTCATCGCGAAAAGAAAGAATAGGAGGGAAATCCATCAGTAACGCATTTCGCTGCTGTTTTATATTCTGATCCTTTTCCTCATCAAGAACATTGGAGCGATAATGATCAATTAAAGGAGATTGCTGTTTGCCGGGAACTAGATTTTGGAAAAAAATCATATCATTGAATTGGATCGGTTGTTCCTGCTTGTTTTGTGTCATAGTATATTATTCCCGATAGGCTCTTAATAATTTAAAGGTTAGCATTTATCGGTTGAAATGCGAGTTCGAACCCTAATTAACTTCTGTTAATTTAATTTGAACAGTGTCCCTTTATTTTTGTATACTTCGCTATGTCATAAGAACAGGTTAATTTTATGAATAAAAAAACAATATTCAGAGTCACTTTTGCCAACCAAGAAGCAATTTATGAAATTTATGCGCGATCTGTCAAAGAAAGTGAAATTTTTGGGTTTCTCGAGGTTGAAGAACTGGTGTTTGGTGAACAAACTGCATTAGTTGTTGACCCTTCTGAAGAACGATTAAAAATTGAATTTAACGGAGTAAAGCGGACATTTATACCCATGCATTCAATTTATCGTATTGATGAAGTGACAAAACAAGGAACAGCTAAAGTTAAGGATAATCCAGGTTATGGAAGTAAAGTTAGCCCTTTTCCTGGCACAGGAAAAATAAAAGATTAAATGAACGTTCCCTTATATCCCACTCTTTGTCCCAAGGATTCAAATAATGACTATTCCAGATAAAATTAAAAAAGTGTATGAGAAGTCAACTTGCTTGTTTACTACAAATGAAGTTGAAGCCGCTCTTGATCGTATGGCAATAAATATACATAAAGAATTGCAAGAACAAAATCCAGTGCTTCTTTGTGTTATGGTAGGGGGCTTGGTTCTTTTAGGCAATTTATTGCCACGCTTGGACTTTCCGTTAGAAGTAGACTATGTCCATGCAACCCGTTATCAGGGAGAGACAACTGGAGGCGATATCGTCTGGAAAGCAAAACCTTCGGCTAATTTAAAAGGAAGAACCGTTCTTGTGGTTGATGATATTCTTGACGGGGGCATCACCTTAGCTGCAATAATTGATGAAGTCAAAAAACTTGGCGCAGAAAAAGTATACAGCGCCGTTTTGGTTGATAAATATAGGAAGCGCGTTGTAAATGGTCTTCAAAAGGCTGATTTTGTAGGTTTACAAGTAGAAGATCACTATATTTTTGGTTATGGAATGGATTATAACGAATACTTGCGAAACGCACCGGGTATTTTTGTTGTGCACCCTGAGCATGAATAGCTAAAACTGAAAAGAACTACATATTCGAGCTCGTATAGGGCTCGATTTTCTCATATGAAACGCTTACTTTTCTTTTAGATAACAAAGTAATAAATAGGGTTTTACTGCATATCCAGCCCAAACTGGCAATGAGATGGCTAAGCGGACCTTAAGTGCCAATATTTTGTTCATATCGAACAAGATATCCTGATCTTCAATATCCTGGGTAAAATCATATTCCCCATGCAAGTTGACATAATGCCAAATTAAAGTCGATCCATTACGAATAACGGTTAATAGCGCCTTCCTACTTTCTTCATCCTCTAATAGAGCTAATTTCTGTGAAAGATATAACTCATTCCATAATACAATCGCGTTTTGAATTAAGCGTTGGCAACCAACAAAGCACATCGTTTATGAGTGTGGTTAAGCATGAAGTAAGCATGCAGGGACGAGGGCTATCCACACACAAATCGCTGGGTGTCAATCAGGATAAGCCCATTTTTGCGGACGTCAGTGGAGATTGCCTAAAGCGTGCTTAAGTTTAGCGTCGTTCTCACCATTTTCCGTTTGGTCTTGCTTTTGATTTTGGCCAAAAAATTGTAGGCCAGCTATATCGACATAAGCATGGGTCATGCGACGGATTTCTATGGGTAGCTTGGAGAGATAGTTACTCTCGTTGGGATGCTCAAATAAATTAAAATACCGATAGCCACGCTGATAAGCCTTGAGTAAGGCTTCGACTTTTTTCAAAGAAGCGGAAGAGACATTTGGTGTCTTTATGCATTGCTTTTGTCGATTATTTTCTGGATAGAGTTGGTTAAAAAGCTGATCATATTCATGTACATATTCATCAAGAAATTGGTCTGATAGACGACCATTGTTTTGATCGTGTTTAAAATGATTGAAAAAATGTTCGCGTATCACTATTGATTTATTACGATTTAGCATTTCCGCTATCGGTTTTTCATATTCATTTTTTAGCTGTTCATCAAACAAAACAAATTGTATCAGTGTTTTGTTTGCTAGCAGAGCCTTCATTCCCTCATGGCTCATCTCACAATTACCAATTTGCAATGTGGTCAAACGACTGGCGGCCAGTGCCTTCGCTCCTTCATCGCCGATATTGGTGTCATTGATGGTAATGTATTTCAGGGCTGGAAATTGTAATAAAGCGGTTGCTCCTGCTGTTGTAATAGGATTTGAATTTAAGAATAGCCATTCTAATTTAGGTAATACTCGCAATGATTCTGGATCTTCTATGTCATTATCAGTCAAAGCCAGATAGTTAATCGCGCTTTTCGAAGCAGACTGACTCAATGTTGCCAGTGCCTCATCATTTAGCATGCAATGACACAAATCCAGTTTCGTTAGGGTGGGTAGGGAGCCAATCAGCGCTATGCCTTCTTTCGTAAACCACGTATGGTCTTCTTCTGTTTTGTATCGTGAGCATGCCAAAATCAGTTTGGTGATCTTAGGATGATCTTTCAGGAATTTGCACATTGCAGTAACGAGTTCCCGTGTAAGCTTTCGATGTGAAATTAATAACCGCTGTCCATCTTTATCATCAATATCATAAACGAAACTGTTGAAATCGATAGGTTCGGCAAGCTATCATTAGCCAGCGTCTATCAAAAAAATCCTGATGAATTACATACATCAAGCGATGGGCGAAAAGTCAGCGTCGTTGTTGAGTCATTGAATGCCGATAAATCATTCAAATACTTTGGAAGCGCCTCAGTTCATATTCTAAACAGCATCCATTGTACTGTGCCATCAAGGAATTTGGACGGATCATTAAAAGTCTGTTTATTCTTCGGTATATTGATGATGTGGAATTACGGCAGGCTGTTGAAAAACAGTTAAATCGCATTGAGCTATCGAATAAATTTTCAAAAGCCATTTTGTTTGGTAACAACCAGGAGATTCAATACAGCAGTAAAGTGGAACAAGAAATGGTTGTTGGCTGCCAGCGCCTAATCCAAAATGCAATTGTATTATGGAATGAGCTATATCTTTCGCAAAAATTGGCTCTGCTAGAGGATGAAGTCAGCAGGAAAGTACTATTAACCATTATTCGCAATGGGTCGACTTTAGTCTGGCATTACGTGAACTTGCATGGAGAATATGACTTTACTCAGGATATTGAAGAACAGGATAGGTTGTTCGATATGGACAAAATATTAGCACTTAAAGTCGCTTAGCTATCTCATTGCCAGTTTGGGCTGGATATGCGGTAAAACCTTAAATATCAACTATACTCATCTTATATGTATTGTATGGGCATGTGGCATGTGATGAAGACTATATTCACAGAACACCCGTATTCTGTTAACAGAGTTTATGTTCAACTTATATTTTTTGCAGCTAAAGCAGTCTGCACATTGATATTTAGAGGTTGTACCGTTTTTTTCCCTAAGATTTATTCTTTGATTTTAAATGGGGCCGCATCTTTATCTTTAAAAGGAGATACTTATGGGCCAATTTAAGTTATCCAGAGTCCAGACCACTAAAGATGCCAAGGATTTTATTCGAGTCAATGTCAAAATAAACAAAAATAATGCTGATTACATCCGTCCCTTGAATCAAGACATCGATGATGTATTTGATCCACAAAGGAACAATACGTTTCGACATGGGTGGACTCAACGTTGGATTTTACGTGATACACGGGGTGAGCTAGTTGGTCGAATTGCCGCGTTTATTAATTTACAATATCAAGTGATTGCGGATAATTATTTAGTAGGAGGAATCGGTTTTTTTGACTGCATTTACGATCATCAGGCTGCAAAAATACTTTTTGATGCAGCAAAGGACTGGCTTCGATTACAAGGGATTGAAGCCATGGATGGGCCGATAAATTTCGGAGAACAAGACCGATGGTGGGGATTACTGGTTGAAGGTTTTCAGAACCCATCGTACCTTATGAATTATAATTTACCTTATTATCAAGAATTGTTTGAAGCCTACGGATTTCAAGAGTTTTATCATCAATTAGGTTATAGCATTGCTTTAGATACATCCTTAAAACCAATCTGGTATAAAATCCATTCTGAATATGAAAATAATCCTGACTTTTCGATTCAACATATTGATACAAATCAATTTAAAAAATTTTACTATGATTTTACAGAGATGCTGCACGTAGATAAGATGGATTTAGGGCTTAATAGACAAGTTGAGTCTGATCTTGTTGTTGACCTGCTAAGAAAAATGTTGCTATTTGGCGATAATCCACTGATTTTATTAGCTCTATATCAACAGCGTCCAATAGCTGCATTATTTTCTATTCCAGATTTAAATCAATTCATTAAATATTTGAATGGGAAGTTTGGTATTGTGCAGATGGTCAAACTGTTTTGTTTGAAACATTTTAAACCCTGTAACAAAGTGATGGGTTTAATTTATGCGATTATCCCAGAGTTTCAAAAAACAGGAATTACTGTTTACTTAACGATCGAATTATTAAAGAAAATAAATAAATCTCCAAAATTTAAGTATACGGAGTATGAAATGAAATGGATCGGTGAAGTGAATCCTAATATGCAACAACAGATGGAAAAAATTGGTTTAATGAATAAAAATAGAGTGCTTACAACCTACAGATATTTATTCGATAAAAGCAAAACACTTAAATCTTGTCCTCTAATCATTTAACTGAAATTAAAGCAAGCAAAGGAGCTTAAAAGATGCGATCTGCTGTGGTTACTGGTGTTTCATCTGGAATTGGATTTGCCATTGCTCAAGAGTTAGTTACTCACAATATTCGCGTTTTTGGCAGTGTGCGCAATGAAGAGGATGCATTAAGGATCAAAGAAGAGCTTGGTACTCTTTTTGTTCCTCTTTTGTTTGATATAACCGATGAATTGGCAGTAAAAAAAGCAGCGCAAGAAGTTCGTAAACAGTTGCGAGGAAAAAAACTTTGGGGATTAATTAATAACGCAGGAATTGCGGTTGTTGGTCCTTTGAGCGAAATGCCGCTTGATGAGTTTCGTCGTCAATTTGAAGTAAATGTTATTGGGCAAATTAGGGTAACTCAAGAGTTCATCTCTCTGCTTGGAGGCGATAAAATGCTGGATGGACCTCCGGGTAAAATCATCAACATAGGATCTATATCTGGTAAAATTTGTAGGCCTTTTTTTGGTCCCTATTCTATATCAAAATATGGAGTGGAAGCATTTTCAGATACTTTGCGTATGGAGCTGATGATTTCTGGTATTGATGTAGTACTTGTAAGACCGGGAATGGTTGACACTCCCATTTGGCATAAAAATGAAGATCAAATCAGTGACGATAAGCTGAGTCAGTCCATTTATGCGAAGTCTCTTCTAAAATTTAAACGCTATATTTATCATAAAATAGAGCTATCTGCTTTACCTGCCAAAAAAGTAGGCGAACTTGTAACTATAATTTTATCTAACCCACATCCTAAAGCGAGTTATGTTTTGGTTCCTAATCTCTTCACGGATTGGATATTGCCCATGTTATTACCTAAACGTTTTATGAATAAAAAAATTGCAAAAGCACTTGGCTTTTTAAAAGGGCAATTAAAATAAATGATCCTTTGCCCCTGTATATGCTTAAGTGCCGAAAACTTGAATTCTGCAACTCATAGACGAAAATGCAAGCTCAGACTCAGGACTTTCCAATTGCTTTTTGATATTCTTGCTCATTTAATATTCTGGGTGACAAAACGATATGAAACTTGCTTTTTTAATTAGTAGTGCCGGAGATACTGATTTAGCATTAAATACGATTAGAGTCCTAGAGTCTCACGGTAAGCATGAGGCTTTACTGATTTCATTAACTAAAACAGCACAGGATCGAGTCGCTGTTTTTAATTCAAATTTAGTCATCACAAAAATATCATTGCCCGAATTAATTACTACTGAAAATAACTCTTTTCCAGTAAGTTCCTGCAATGAAGAGCAACTTAATAACGTAATAAAATACTTGCAAATGGAGAAGGTTCAGCACGTATATTGTGGTGTTCCCTCGGTGAGCAATAAAGTTCCTTTTCAAATCGCAGCAGCATTAGAGGATATGCCTGTACTTATGGCTTATGAGTTTATGTTTAAGCCTGATAACCATAACTTATGGGATTCTTTACCTACGCTAAAAAACAAGCCAAATGTACAATGGGCTTTGCCATTGGAGCCGGCTGTAGCAGACTTCGAAATTAAAGATAAAAACAAAATACATATTGTTGGCCATCTGAGTATTGACAATGCGCTTGCTATAAAACCTGCAGTGAATGATACAGAACTGGCACTGAGATTGGATGCAGAACGAGAGCGGACCCAGAAGACACGAGAAACTTTGAAAATTACTGAGGGAAATTCATTCGCTTTTGTAAGTAGTACTACTCAGCCCGTGGCAATTGATAGTACTTTTTTAAATTGTGTACTTGATGTACTTCCCAAGCATCCTCATATGGAAGTTCGTCTTGGTCTACACCCTGGTATTGAAAATCTCGACGCCTATTTAATAGAAATACTTCAGGTTTATAAAAAACATCAAGATGCATGTAAGAATCAATTTAAAATTATTTTGACGAGTAGTTTATTTGAAAAACTCAAAAAACCTGAATTGACTGTTATTAATCCTGAATTTGAGCATGTTTTTATACGGGCTAATGTCACGGGTAATGAAGCTGCAGCAGCAGCTGAATATGTAGCCCAGGCTGTTCCTGGAGCTTTATTAAATCAGGGAGTATTAGAAGGAAAACCAGCCTACACTCATTTTGGGAAACCTTATCTTCCAGAAAAATATTTTTCGAGCAGTATATCGGCTTTTTTTACTGCAAAACGGCAACAAGAGCGAAGTAAAGATGAATTGGGATTAGATAAAAAAACTGCCCCTGAGTGTTGTGCCGAAGTTCTTTTAAAATTATAAGATCTTTAAAGGAGTCCCCCCTCTTTTAGGAGGGGGGCTTTGGTGTAGGTGACACTATAATCCTGTTATCTGCCTTGCGGATTGTTTCTCCCTTGCAGAGAGAAACTAAGGTAAAGAGTGTTTTTTACTCACTGCTAATTATTGTACGAATAAGTTTTTTCTTCTTCTTCTTTATTCAAAGTCCCTGGATTTGCTGGGGTGGAAGGACAAAAAAACATATGTTGTATGGGAATAGGTGGATCAGCTTTCCTCTTGTCCAACCCCTTTTTTGCCATGTTTCTCACATCATCAGTTGTTGCATTAATGCTCATGAATTCCAATTGACTTAACATCATTTGTTGTCTTTTCTTATCGTACTTCTCCCAACCATTGAATTCTTCAGCTACGCGCGCAGCTAATGTCGGATTAATTTTTTCCAATTTTAGGATGACGTCAACGATTAATTGATAGCCTTTTCCGGAATTTGCATGAAAACCATAAGGATTTTTAATAAATGTGCCCAGTAAAGCATATACTTTATTGGGATTAGATAAATCAAAAGCGGGATGTTGCATTAACTGTTCCACAAGTTTTACAACATGCTCCGAATGTGCAGCTGTCTGCACATTAAACCAATAATTAACAGCTCCCGCATCAGCTTTCCAGTAATCATAAAAACGGTTTAAGAGGATGCTTGCTTGGCTGCAGTTATTGTTTATTAGCAAACTAAGTGCAGAAAGGCAAGCAGTCATGTTTTTACCTAAGGAACTATTGAATTGTTCCATTAAAGAACTCTCTGTTTTTTCAGGTTCTACCGAAATTAAATAACTATGACAAACATGCTTTAAGCGTCTTACCCCAGCAGAGAGGATATCAAATGATTTAAAAGGTGAGTTGTTGGAAGCAGGTAATTTTTCTAGATTTTTTTGCAGTAACAAAATATCGTTCTTTAATTCTTTTGCAAGCTGGAATTGAATAAGTCGACGTGCTTCTGCAATTTGTTCAAAATTCTGGTCTTGCAGATTGGAAAATAAAATTTCTTCTGTAGGTATGGATATTAGTTCGGCCAAAACCCAATGATTTAATGAATTCGATGCCTCCAGAATTAATTTTCGATAGGTGTTAAAGAATTCAGGGGTGAATTTAAGAGAATTACCCTGGCAATATTCTTTAACCATCTGAGTGATCAATTTATTTGCCGCCTCGCAACGATTATATAAATTGCTGTCATGTTGCATTAATTGAAGTAATTGTTCTGAATCATATTCAAATTGAAGTTGAACAGGAGCCGAAAAGCTGCGTAATAATGATGGAGTAGGGCGTGAATCAACATGATTGAAGTGAAATTCCATTTCAGGCTTATCAATTATTATCGTTGTATCATCGAGAATTTCCTTTCCATCTTTATCGAGTAATCCGAACACAACAGGTATCGGCCTACCTTTCCCATCTTTAGTTTTAAATTTTAAAGTATAACATTTTGCTTTGTCATCATATTCATCTGTAACCATTAATTGAGGAATACCGGATTCAGTAAACCAAGACAAGAAAGAGCGCATATCTTTACCCGTTGATTGACTCAATGACTCCAATACATCTTCCAAAGTTACCGCCCCACCATCATGAGTTTTTAAAAATTGGGTCATTCCTTCATAAAAACTTTTTTCACCAACAAAGAGCATCATCATGCGAAAAATATCAGCACTTTTTTCATAAGCAGCGGCAGTATATAGACTTCTAACATTGGTGTATGTATTTTGCCTTGGAGCACGCTCATCAAGATTTTTTCCGTCTAACATCCGAACTAAGTCGGTTCCGAATAAGCGTTCCCGAAACATCGCAGCTCTAAACGTAGTTAAACCTTCTTTAAATGGCAAGTTAAACCACTCACGGATAGTTACTCGATCTCCTGACCAATAATGAAAATATTCATGAGCAACAACCTCTAAGACACGGAGAAAATCAGCATCAGTTCGAGTTTCGGGTGTGGCAAATAAATTTGCTGTATTAAATAAGTTTAACCCAGTCGGTTCTGAAGCACCTGAAGCATATTTATCGACGCCAGCTACCATATGTTGTGCTAACTCACATTCCAGATCAAAGACCTCTTCTTCCCAACGCATGGCTTCTTTTAAAACTTCTTTAGCAAAATCACATTTTGCGGTAGCTGCAGGGGGTACATAAAATTCAATCGGTAATTCACGTTGAGAGCGGGTTTTGAAATAAGCTACTGATTTTTGCAACTTTCCAGCAACCAAGGCAAAAAGATAACTCGGTTTAGGTACTTTATCCAACCAGGTTACGCTGTGTAACCCATTATCGAGATTGTTTTGTTCGATGAGTGAACCATTGGAGAGTAATACGGGATAGTCTTCCTTTTTAGCAATAATTGTTGTTTTGTAGGTCGCTAAATTATCCGGCCGATCATGACAAAAAAGAACACGACGAAGTCCTTCGGTTTCCGCTTTAACTAGAATTGTTCCCTCTGTTTCATATAAACCAAAAAGATCCGTATTTTCTCCTAAACGAGTCACTGTTTCGAGTGTAAAGGCGCGATCTTGGGGGATGTTTTTGATAATTATAGAGTCTTTTGTTATTTCATACTCTTCTTGAGTCAGTTTTTTACCATCGAGTGAAATGGATTCTAAGAGCATATTTTCTCCATCCAACTCAAGATTAATCGAGTGAGATGAAGATTTAGGATTTGGTTCAATCGTCAATAATGCTTTGGATTGAATCGGTTTTTTTGAGAGATCAATCTCCAAATCGACATGTTTTACGAGATATTCTAGAACCTCATAATCACTTAACCTAAATATCCCAGAATGATTTTTCATGAAAACTCCCTAATTCATGGTATTAAGGAGCAACAATATAAGATCAAAATGTTTATTTCAACAGAAATGATTTTTTATGTGGAACACATCTCGTGGTGCGCTTCCTTTTGAAAATCTTCTGTACTCTGTTCATTGGTTAGCATGGAATCGGGTACATGTTGTTTGGATTGGGTAAATGGATTATGTTCTGCATCCCAAGGAATAAAAGCCTTCATATCATTAAAATAACAAAGTTTGGCTTCAGCAATTTTTAATGGAAGTATCGTTTTTTCGAGAATTACATTGAGTTCTCTGGTTATCTCCTCTTTAAGTGGTTCCGAAACGACTATAGAACTTATCTTTTTAGATCGTGAATAGGCCAAGGTGATGTGAAAGATCTTGGGAATTGTTTCTTCAATACTCAAAGCTTCTGCTATTTCTTGAATTTGTGCTGCATGCTCTTTGGATAAATTTAAAGCAAGTGAAATGGTCCGACCAATATTGATATCCATCTTTTCAATGGAAGGGGTAATAGGCGTTTTTTGAAGCGCTTGTTTGATTTTTTGGTAGTGAGGTAAGTTATGAGTGATAAATTGATCCCATATAGCGCCTACTTTTTGCTCCGTCTCTAAGCTCATGGTGGTCATATGATAACTATTGGCAGGTAGGGGAGAAAAATGCTGCATAATCACAGGATTATTTTTTAAGGCTTTATGGATGGTTTCACAAAATTCTTTATGTTCAGGATAGCAGGCGGATACCACCGTAACTCCTGGAAATAGTGCGTATTCACCATGCTCGTCGACTTTACTTAATCGTCTATGCTCCTGTTTGTTTTTCATTGTAAACATTTTTATAAGCACAAATTAGGTTAAATCGATAGTACCATGAATTATGTCCAATGCAAAAAATGTGGTTCATATTTAATCTATAATGAGTATATGGAGAACTTGTACAGTGCATCTAATATGATATTAGATAATAGAAACAGAGAGTTACTATGGCATCGAAATTGAAAGAAATAGAAAATACCCAGGAATTTGAGAATAAGCGCCTTGATGCACTTCAGTCATTAAAAATTATGGATACGGGTCCAGAAGAAAGTTATGATCGATTGGTGCGTCTTGCAATTGATTTGTTTAATATCCCCATTTGTTATATCGCGTTTCTGGATGACAAAAGGCAATGGCTTAAATCAAAACACGGTTTAAAGGTAAAACAAACCCCAAAAAACGTTTCTTTTTGTAATGTAACAATAAAAAAACATGAACCTTTAATCATTAACGATGCATTGCATGATGAACGATTTGCTAATAGCCCTTTAGTACAAGAGGCCCCTCACATTCGTTTTTATGCAGGCGTTCCACTGACCGATCCAGAGGGTTATAATGTGGGTACCTTTTGTTTGGCTGATACCTCTCCAAAACAATTGGACTCAAAACAGTTAGAGCTCTTATTAAATTTGGCTCATATAGCCAAAGATCAGTTAAGCCTCCGTAAGACAAACTTTTTATTACAAAAAATAAAAACCCAACTCGAAGTACGAAATAAGTTAATTCGTAAAGTATTTAGTTTTTATATGTCAGATGAGGTAGTGAATACCATTCTTAAATCCCCTCATCATCAAAAATTGGGGGGATATGAGAATAAAATAACGGTTATGTTTAGCGATTTAAGAAATTTTACTCCTTTATCTGAAGCAATTCCTGGTGAAACGCTGGTCTCTCTTTTAAATAGCTATTTCAGTAAAATGGTTCCGGTCATAGAAAAATATCAAGGAATTGTTGATGCGTTTATTGGTGATGCCATTATGGTCATTTTTGGCGCACCATATTCCTCAGGAAATGATTCCCTCCGTGCCATAGCCTGTGCTTTAGAAATGCAACAGGTCCTAAAAAAATTGAATCACGCGAATAAAAAGAAAAATTTGCCGCAGCTAGAAATGGGAATAGGCATTAATACGGGGGTTGCCGTAGTGGGAAATGTGGGTTCCAAAAAACGAATGCAATACAGCGCGATAGGATCATCTGTTAATTTATCATCACGAATTCAAGATCTCAGCCTTGGGGGCCAAATATTAATTTCTGAGTCTACTTATAAGGAAGTTGTAAATGACATCGAAATAAATGGACATCTTCGAGTCAAAGTTAAAGGAATCCACTCACCGATTACTATTTATGATGTCTCACATTTAAAATCGCTGGAAAACAAAATTTAAATAATTGCTGAAAGTCATTCCGAAAAAATGAAATATTTTCAGGGGACAACACAGGTCGCCTTTGAAAATACCTCATCCAGAAGATGCCTTCTTCGTCATGTTGATCCTCACGTAGTTTTCTGACTAGGTAAAGAAAACCACGTGCGCATTATTATATTCTGGGGCTTTGGATTTCTTCTGCTGATTTGCTTATTTCACTTGATAAACCATTCGGAGTAATTCCCCATGGTTTTACACTTGAGGGGCTGATAGGTAACCCACCTTTATTCAAAATCTCACTAACCAATGTAGTACAATTATAGACTGGGTTATCATTTTCCTTTGGTGTTATTTTCCTGCGATACAGTTCAACATCAATTGGATCTTGATTGACAAACGCAGAACTGTCTTTAAAAAATCCAACAAGATTAACGTTAGGCAGTAGTTGATAGCCTACTTCTCCTTTTTTTACTCTCTCTTGAGTTTGCTTAATATGTTCACTCATTACAGGAGTATCTAAATTCTTATAACGAAAAACATGATCAGGGGCTAAAGGCGTTGAATCTTCGATTGGTTTTACTTGTATCGGTCTATCTGGATCAAGGCAGGTGTTTTTCGATGCACCCAACGTTTCCATATCATCAGACAAATTAGTAGCAATGTGTGCAGGCAAGGGGATTACAGATGTGAGCCCGCCTGAGGGGATAGACTCAGGATGAATACTTACATATTCCCCTGGATCCTCATCTTTCATTTTTGGCTTTGAACCACCTACTTGTACAGCAGTATGGCCAACTTTACTGGCTGTCATGTTCCAAACAAATACCCATGTATCTTTTGCAGGTTCAGTTGGTTTTGTTTCTTCATGTGGAGTAGTAGAGTTTAAGTTTGCAGAGTTGCTATCCATATCTTTTTTTAAATTTAGATTAGGTAGTGAAGTATTTGCGCTATCATTTTTTTTAGATCTGAGAAATGAAAACATAACAATCCTTTTATTTAGAAAAATTACCTATTTGGCATCGAGATTATAGTCAGGTAGTAAATTTTAAATCAATGGGTATTTATTAGACACCCTATTTAATCTTTATTAAATAGGGTGTGCGGATTTTATTATGATTTAAAACCACGGCAATATTCTTTGATAAATGAGTCTTTATCTACTTTAGTAAAACCATGTTTTTCTAACGCAGGAGTAAATAAGGTTGGTATATTAGGATTTTCAAAATTCTTAAAACCTGCACCTTTGATAACATGAGTTACCGAACTAGCACAATTATCAACTTTCATTTCTGGAACTTCAGGATGATTGTCATCATACACAGGGAAACCAAATACATCTTCTAACGGATGACAACCTGTTTCTTTCTTAGTTTTTTCTACGACTCTTTGAGAACCTGAAGCACCCTGAAGTAGATGCTTAAATCCATTCACTAGTGGATTGGCATCAGCAAAAACAGAGTATGTTGAATGACCTTTGATAACGTCTTCAGTGAACTCATTTTGGCCTTTTTTAGCCCCTTTAAATTGGTCTTTGGTTACTTGAGTAGTCAAAATGTGAGTGGCCTCTTCTACATCTTGCTTATGATCTGTGGCGAGTTGCCCTGACACAGGGATCGAGCCGAAGGTTAATCCATTAACAATACTTCCGAAGAAGCCAGGATAAAAACTTGTGGTACGAATTTCTGTTTTACCTTCTTTTTTCTTAATAAGCAGCGCCGTCACGTGTCCTGGACCATTTTCTTGATTTGTATCTTTTACACAGACTGCAACATGATATTCTGCTTTGGCTTGCTCGGATTTTACTTGTGGTGTTGTTGTAGTTTGTTGTTGTGTTTCTTTTTTAGAGAACATTTAAATAACCTCATATTGATGAACATACGAGGCATCCTTACCCAATTTTAAAATCAATTTGACTCTGTATTATACTTATCAATTGTTAACAAAATATTAATTAATAGAATAATATGTGAGCATATATTAAATTGAAACAATCAACCAATTATGCTCTTATCAGTCCTCCCTAAGCAATTAGAACGGGGAGCAACTAAACTGCTCTCATCAAGAAACCAGCAAAACAAGTTATGAGGCAACAGCGTAGGCATTTGCGCGTAATGTGGTAAAACCAGCATCTCTTTCTTCTATTGAAAAATTAATCAGATTACTTGCTCATCATTCGCAAATTATTAATTAAGGTTGGAGTATGGAAAGAATACACAGATTTTTTCAAGCAGGGGCGCACAAGTTTTGTAAATCGATTTTTGCAAAACGTGCCTGATTATGCCCAAGATGCTCTTTTAAAGATAGAGCGTGTTTTAAAATCAGGAATTTAAAGTATCAATCGAGAAGATTATTTTTTAATGTGTTTTGCTTTTCGCCAGCATTTTATTGGTTAATGCAATTGCTAAGGCTGAAACAAGTAACGTTAAATGAATGATGACTTGCCACATTACAGAGAAGTTGCTGAGTTTGTTGGGATCAATAAACGTTCTCAATAGATGAATCGATGATATACCAATTAATGAAAGAGCAAGCTTTACTTTCATAGCTCCTGCATCAAGATGATCGAGCCATTCGGGTTGGTCCGGATGAGAGTCAAGGGCAAGGGGCGAGACAAAGGTTTCATATCCTCCCAAAACAACCATAATAAGCAGATTGGCAATCATCACGACATCAATTAAATCCAATACACCAAGCATAATGAGTGTATCATTAATGTTATTGAGATGGATTATTAATTCAAATAATTCATGGACAAAACGATATACATAAACAGCCAGTATCAGAATAAGGCCTAAATATAAAGGGAGCTGTAACCACCTTCCCATAAAGATAAACTTACTTATGCCTTTTTTTAGATTATTCATAAAACGTACACCATTTTTTTATTAAAAACTCTTTTTCCACCACGCTCGTCATCTTAAGTGAAACAAGAGATCCCCATAATATATCACGGTATTATAGTGGAAAATCCCTCACTTCAGTCGGGATAACAACAAAAATCCCAGCTTATGTAGCGTTAATCCAGGTTACAATTCAATAAATGCAAATGTCAGGGTGCCTCAGTAACCGTAATTACTGAAGAAACACCTTGTGCTTTCGTATTGGGATTATACATTGCTTCCGCATAAGCAGGGGGAACAATGTATTGTCCTATATTCACTGCTTTTATTTTATAAACAATTTCCTTGGCAACCGACTCAACTCCACCAAAGAAATTGACTCTATCCTCACGTACATCAACAAAATCCATTGTCGTATTTTTTACAGAGTCTGTTACGACTTCAAAACCGCCCGGCAACAGATCTTCAATCGCAATATTCGATAAATAATCACTACCTAATGCACGAATTTGGATATGTACTTCAATTTCACTTCCCAGGGTAGTAGTGGTGATCGCATTTCCTTTTGCATCACGATATTCTCGGAAAATTTCCAGGCCTTGTTTTAAAGGAGTTTTTGGAAGTTCGCGATTAAATCCTGATTGCATTAATTGATAGAAAAATGTTTTCTTATCAGGGTTGTTAAAACGTATCTTTAGGACATCAGGATCAAGATCGGTTTTTTGATAATTTGCATTAGTCGATGGAACAGCGACTTCTTTGTTATTAGCCATGATCTTGGTCATCGATAACGCTGATACTGATTCATTGGGAAGATTTGGGTGATAGGCACCCAAAGCCAGACTGGTAAATCCTGATAAAACAGTATTGATTTCATCATTATTGACTGCCTGAATTAAGCGATTGAGGAGCTCATCACCAACCTGTGGCAATAGATTAGGGAAGTGCTTCGCTACAAGATATAAATATTGAGCATCGGCAATTGCACTATTATAAAAATCACTGACATAAGCCTGGTTATTTTTTGGCTTATACAGACCAATGAGTTGATTTGCCTCATCTGGACTTTGTAGTAGTTGATACGATGCAGCAACATATGCTGACGTAATATCACTCTTCCAGGCATTCGTCTTATCCTTTTCAAGATACACTTGTAGGTTCCCAAGATAATTGGTGGTAACAATTTCATTGCGGGTTAAAATATAAATCGCGTATGCCTGAATTCTTGCTGTATCCATATCCGATACATTTTGACTTGCCAAGGTTTTAAGATAGTTAATTCCGTTAAAGAATAGATCATTTGGAATATTAAATCCTTGCGCTCTTGCCTCAGTTAAGAAATGCATGGCATAAACTGTTGCGAAATCATTACCTTGGCTATCACCAAGCCCTGGCCAGTAACTAAAACCGCCATTGGACATCTGGCGTTGGCTTAGCATTTGAATTGCAGCGTTTACTTTTTCATTCACTTGCTTTGTTTCTTCACCAAAACCAGTTTGGTTGTTCATGACCAATAAGGGTAGGGCTTTACTGGTTAATTGCTCAGTACAGCCATAAGGATAATTATCCAAATAACGTTGTAAACCAAATACCAAAATCATCGGGCTAGTGGAAACAGTAGCGCTCACTTTGCGATATTCTGGATACAGTGTTTGCATAATATCCAGAGTTTTTTGGGCGTCTTGTGATTTCCCACTATTGATATAGGTGCTCAGCGGCGTAGCCGGTCTGACACTCAGTGTAGAACCCATTGTACTTGATTTATCACCCATACTGGCTTTAAAGGTTAATTTCGCCGCGCCTAAAAGAGTTTTAGCCTTTAATTTGAAGTGAACCGTCTGTTCGTGCCCTTCAGCAATTTCTAATGTTTGTGTCGCGGTTCCAACGATTTCAATTTCAGGAGAAGCGGCCAAATCTACATTGATCAGCGCATGTTCCCCAGAGTCTTTAATGTTATTTGCAATCGATGCAGATATTTCAAATTCATCACCTGGGGCAACAAAAGTCGGAACATTGGGATTAATAATAAAATCGCCACGAATTTCGGCAGACGTCTCTTTGGAGCCAACAGAATCAGAGGATACTGCCACTGCCATGACACGTAATGTTCCATTAAAATAATCGGGAACTTGATAGATTAATTGATGATTATTGGAATCGGTATCCACAATTCCTGACCAATAAGCTACAGGCAATTCGGTTTTCCGCTTGAAAGGATTAAGGCGGCTTGCCATTCCTTCTTCACCATTATCACCGCCAACTGCAGAAAGCTCACGATCTTGAATAAATTTTGGCATGATTTGATCCACAGTTTGCTGGGTCAATACTTCAAGGGCATGCTTCTGGAAGAAGAATGATAAAGGATCTGGGGTTGTGTAGCGTGCAACTTGGAGAATGCCCTCATCGACAGCAAAGACAATTATCTTTCCAGGTTTGTCAGTATGATAATCGATAGTGAAAGGTTGACCTGGCCGTGCAAGTGCTGCAGTGTTCAGATCAATCTTTATGTTGTGATTCTCATGATTCACCGTGAAAGGAACCACGCTATAGCTGAGCGGGCTTATGAATATTTCAGGTGAGCTCCAATCACGGATAAAAGCAACATTGACGTACCCATCTCCCTGAAAATCAGCAGGTATATGGATGGTTTGAACGGAATTAGTAGTATCTGTTTTGAACCATTGTGCTGCATAAACTTTATCACGTTCTATAGTTATTAAACCGGAACCTGTATAGGGTGCGGTAATTTGGATTTCAATATCCTCATTCGCTTGATATTCCGTTTTATTGAGTTTAATCGATAATTCAGCATTCTTAGCCAAGGGCTGTTGGCTTGCACCGACTATACTGAATTTTAGTTGATTAAGTACTGTATTATCTTTCCCAAGAATACTTAAAGAGTAATCGCCAATTTGTTGCGTTGGTAAAGTGTAATCAGTACCTTGTTCGGAAATATTAAAAGGCGCGGTACTCACTATTGTAGATTGAATAACGGACTGATATTGGTAGGTTCCATCCGTTTTTTTCACCAAAGTGGTAACCGGGTGTAACGAAACCAGTTGGATCTTTAAATCACTGACTGCTTGCTTGTCCAATCCAGGATTAATTGCAATGTAATTAACACTTCGGTCACTGTTTTGCTTGATAAAGGATAAGTCACCATCCGGTTTATATCCTATAAAGTAGGGCAGTGGGCTAATTAAAGTTTTACTTTGGCTTGTCACACTACGACCACCATCAGACTCAAAACCTTCAGCAAAAAATGTTAATTGATATGTCGCTTTTTCAAAACGATCTAGATTTAAATCAAATTCTACCTCGCCTTTATCATTTGTTTTTGCGTCATTCAATGTTTCAGTGAACACTTTTGGCGGTTTTTTGGGATCCAGCAAAGGATCAACAAAGACATAGTCTGGGTATTTGTCGAATTGCACCTTTTGGGGTACTAATAAAATTTTAGCGCTAACTTTTCGATCAGCGGCAGGAGCGCCATACAAGTTCCAAAGACTTACTTCACCTTTCAAGCCAGTTGGAGCACTCCACCCGGTCGATGGTTTTGGGGACAGGCTGGTAGTGATCCTCATTCTATCAGGTAAAAATTCAGAAACCCGAATGGTTGTAGAGCCAAGTAGGTTTTGGGGATATCCATCTTTCACCAAGTACAGACTGACCATGTACTGACCAGTTGGCGAACTGGTATTTGTTGCAAAATCCAGTTCCATGTAGCCTAGATCATTGAGCGTAATTTTCTCATCTTTGATTGTCGTCCCTCTTGAGTCAACCACAGTTGCTTGCAAAGGTAAGCCTCCGGGTTGTGGTTGGGCATAGGCTTGTTTGACAATCATGCCGATATGAACTGTATCTCCTGGTCTGTAAATCCCTCTATCAGAGAAAAGATAAGCACTTAAACTGTGTAATTCTTGATTGTTAGTATAAAGCCCACCAATATCAAACTTAGAGAAATTGAGTTGTCTGTTTGCATTATTGAATGGAATAAAAGACACATCATTGTTTAACTGTGCCAAATAGACGATAGGTTCTCTATCATCAACAAAGTCTTTTAACGGTGGGAATGTAACGCGTCCTTGGACATCACTAACACGTGATAAAATGGGCAAGCCATTTTTACCCAAAACAGTCACTGTTGCATTGGCAACAGGAGTTCCCTGGGTTATGGAGTTAACGAACAGATCATGACTACCGTCCTGATTGTCTTTTACCAACAAGGCCATATCGGTGATTAATATCATACGACTTGCTTTGACATCCAATGCTGATTTATTGTGGACATCCCAGCCAGTAGCTTGTAATAAAAATAACCCTTGTGGTCCCAAGGTATTGGTATTCATTGTTAAATACTTGCTGAAGTCGAGCGCAGTATACTGTTGCTTTGCTAAATCAGAAATATCGAACTCTTGGACTTCTGAAGAGATTTGACTGATATTTTGTTGATTAAATGTAGGATTAATAAAATAAGGATTATTAAAATCACCTTGAGTTTGGGTTACCAATTGATTGATGTTTTCCGGCAATACCCGTGCAAAATCAAACTTGACTGCAGGTACGCCTCGAACGAGTACAGAAAGTTTTTTCTCACCACTTAAAGCCAGCAGTGATCCTTTATGCAAGAAGCTGATCTCTTTAGGGATTGCTGGAACAGGAATCACCGCTGCATATTCATTGCCTAAAGTAAAATCACCAAAACTTTGCATTCCTTTGTCAATTTTAATGTAGATATATCGGGGGGTCTCGGTTTTAAATTTAAAACTGTGTAAGGTGGAATAGTTTTGCTCAGTAGGAATCGCTTCTTTTGCCAAGGGTGTTGACAGCGAGAGAACTGCTGGTGTTACTTCACCTGGATTTTGCCATTGATAATTCTCTTTGGCAGCTTCGGCAGTAGTTGCTGGGCGATCTTTAGGCAGCAAATAAACATGTACTGACTTATTAAACTGATTCTCATTAACCCCCAAAGAGGTTTCTACAGTAAGCACTTGTTCGGGCCTGTCTTTATCATTACGAACGATGGATGCTGAGGCAGAAATAACTTTAAGGAAGTCTTTGGCGCTAGGTATCAGTAAATTTTGTGATTGTTCCTGCAGTAAATGACCAGAATTGGTTGAAGAAGTAACATTTTGATCTAGGGTTAGACGTATAAAACGGGCTACATCACTGATCTTTATTGTTTCTGAATGTAGGTATGCTACACGTTTATTTTTATCGTAAGTAAAGGTAAACGGGAGATTTTCACCAGTAGACCCAGATTTTGTTTGATACACTAAAGAGGTATGTTGTTCTAAAGTTTGGGGATTAACTGGAAAATTGAACTGTATTGTTGCCACAGCATTTCTTACCTCAGCATGCACCGGGTCTTGATAGAGCTTAAACTCAGTAATTTTGGCACTAAAAGGGTGAGTAGAAAAAGTAAACTGATGACTTTCCATATTGGCATTAGGAGCAAAAGCACTCTTAGCAAAAAGGATTGTATATTTTTTTCCTGCAGGCCAATCTTCTGAGGGAGTAAAAACTAATTGACTGTCGGTATTCCAGGTCCATGTCCCAGGAATTTTCGGGGTTATTACTATGCCTTCACTGACTGTTTTTCCTATCAGATTAAGTGGGGCAACTGATTGATTAATAAATCCATTATTTTTTATTCCAAAATCAATAATCAAGTTGTTAGGAACTAATTGTTCTTCAGTATTTGGTGTTATATCTGGGACTGTAATTTGCGCAGTGGTATAAATTGGTTTAGGTAAATTTTTATACCAATACAAGGAGTATCCTGCTGAAATTAATATAAGAATTATTAATAAGCTGCTTCCCCAAAACTTTTTGGGAGATGATTTTGATTGATTACACAAGTAATTCACCCAAGGAGGGCTTCGCCAGTTTAATTTGCCAAATACAGATGAAAACGCATTTAGTAATATAGATAGCGGATTTTTATTCATCATTTATCCCAAGAGGTGGAAAGGGGTGAAAAATTTTTGCATATATTTTATTCTATTTAGTGCATAATAGCGACTATGAATAAAATATTTAAATGCCTAAGCATAATCCTTATTACGCTCCTTGTCAGCGCCTATCTGATATTATTTTTTTTACCTAAACCCATCTTACTCGAGGGAACAAGTTTTTCTAAAGCAGTGTATGACGAACATAATAAACTATTGAGGTTAACATTGAGTCAGGATGAGAAATACCGACTGTTTACACCTCTACCACGCATATCAAAGCAGCTTATTGAAGCCACCTTATTGCAAGAGGATCAATATTTTTATTGGCATTATGGTGTCAATCCTTGGGCAACCATGAAAGCTATATGGCAAACGTATGGCGCACAATCACGAAGGGTAGGTGCCTCAACAATTACCATGCAAGTGGCGCGGATGCGTTATGGTATGAATTCAAAAAAAATCTCAGGAAAGCTATTGCAAATCATTCGTGCGATACAAATTGAAATGCATTACAGCAAAGACCAAATTCTGGAAGCTTATTTAAACTTGGCCCCCTACGGTGGCAATGTTGAAGGAGTAGGGGCTGCAAGTTTGGTTTATTTTGGAACACCAGCACATAAAATTACCTTACCCCAATCTTTGACTTTAAGCATCATTCCTCAAAATCCAGGTAAAAGGACACCGAACAATAAAGAGTTAAAAAAAATTCGGGAACACTTGTTAGGTCGCTGGTTAAACAAACATCCAGAAGATCGTAACAAAAAAGCGATGTTTGCTTTGCCTTTGGTGATGCAAGACACGCATATGCTCCCTTTTAATGCGCCACACTTTGTAAATAAAATTTTATCTGAAGTATCAACCAAACAGCAAAGCATTGATACAACCTTGGATTATCGTACGCAAGGGATTATTGAACGTATTACGCATCATTATCTTGCAAGAAAGAGGGGAGTAGGGGTCAATAATGCAGCTGTTTTACTCCTAGATACTCGCGATATGGGTATTAAAGGCATGTTGGGATCCGCTGATTTTTTCAATACCAGTATCAGCGGGCAAATTAATGGTACGGAAGTCAAGCGATCACCTGGGTCCACTTTAAAGCCATTTATCTATGGATTGGCGTTGGATCAAGGCTTAATTCATCCAGATACTGTCTTAAAAGATGTGCCTCATAGTTTTAATGGCTACAACCCAGAAAACTTTGATTACGATTTTATAGGCCCTATCAAAGCGAAGGATGCCTTGGTTTTAAGCCGTAATATCCCAGCAATTTTTCTCGCTAGCCAGCTCACTAACCCAACATTACATCAATTACTGGAAAAAGCCCAAATTAGCCAATTGCGATCAGAGTCTTACTATGGGTTGTCATTGAGTTTGGGCGGGGCTGAATTAACAATGAGTGAACTTGTCAGCTTATATGCGATGCTGGCTAATGATGGAATTTGGTTTCCCATTCAAGCATTTAAAAATAAAGTAAAACCCAAAGGAATACGCTTGCTTAGTCCAGAAGCAAGCTACCTCGTATTGGATATGTTAAAAAATACGCCCCGCCTGGATGACAACTCTAAGAGCTGGTCACGTTTGCAAGTTGCCTGGAAAACTGGAACTTCTTCAGGTTATCGGGATGCATGGACTGTAGGAGTGTTTGGTCCTTATGTATTAGCGGTATGGGTAGGAAATTTTGATAACAAGGCTAATCCTGCATTTATAGGCAAAGACATTGCTGCGCCTTTATTTTTTGAGTTGATTGATGCATTAAATCATGAGCGAGGGCCAATACATGCGTTGGAAAAACATCCAGAGCATATGAATTTGAGAAAAGTAGAAGTCTGTAAATCCTCCGGTATGCTGCCTACACGTTATTGTCAAGACACCGAGTGGAGCTGGTTTATTCCCGGAAAGTCACCAATTAAAACCGATACAATTTATCGTGAGGTTGCTATTAACAGTAAAACAGGCTTACGGACCTGCCACATGGATGAATATACTCGTTTTGAGATTTTTGAGTTTTGGCCCTCTGATTTGTTGAGTATTTTTAAGAAAGCTGGGATACAAAGACATACACCGCCTTTTTTTGAACCTGATTGTACCTTGTCTGGAAATTCGGGTATCGATCCACACATTACTTCGCCACAAAACGGGATCAGTTATATTATTCGGGCGAATTCCCCGCAAAATAATACCATACCGCTCACTGCTGTCACGGACGCTGGTATTGCCTATGTATACTGGTTTATTAACGAAACGTTTATTGCAAAGACTAAAGCTGGAGAATCTTATTTATGGAAAGCAAAGCCGGGAAAATTTGTAGTTAGGGTAGTAGATGATCATGGTCAATCTGATGCTCGTGATATTCATGTACAATTGGACAGTTAAGCCCGATTAAGCGATCAGGCTCAATGTACTCAACCTATTTATCATTAATAAAAAGATTTATAGATTCTTAATCAATACACCACATCTGAAGAAAACAGCCTACTCATTTTAAGCACACTACCAAGCCTCGCCAAATGGACGTATCTCTACTTCAAATGACCAAGTTGATGGCGCTTGCTGAGTAAGCCAGAATACAGTTTCTGCAACATCATCAGGCTTAACAAAAAAATTATCTGGCTTATCTGGCATATATTCTCGTGTTTTGGGTAAATCAACAATGCCGTCGATAATCACCAGGGCAACATGAATTCCCATGGGGCCTAGATACTTAGCCATGGATTCGGCAAGATTTCGTTGAGCCGCTTTAGCAGGACCAAATGCGGCAGTTTGGATTCCTCCTCTTTTGGAGGCTGTTGCACCGATGATTATCAAGTTTCCCTTGCCTTTTTGTTTCATGCTGGAGAGTACGGATTGACTCACCACCATTAATCCAAATGCATTAACACGCCAGCTTGCTTCGAAATCCTCAGGTTTTATTTGTTCAATAGTCCCCCAAGAGCTTGAACCTGCATTGTACACCACGACATCAATTGTTCCTAAATCGCGCTGGATTTGGGTAAAAGCACTTTGAATTGAATCACTTTGACTCACATCACACTCATAGGGATATGCATTTCCCAGTGTATTTGCAAGTTCAGTAGTAAACGATTTGGAACGAGCTAACAAAGCCAAATGATATCCTTCTTTGGAAAAACGAGAGGCAAAAGCAGCACCATTTCCTGGTCCAACACCAACAATCACACATACTTTTTTTTCCACGATTTTATCTCCTATAAAAAACTATCCAACTTGGCCTTAAGTTGGAAAATGGGTTATGAATCGAAACATAATGGATATATAATAGAACAAAAACATTTACTTATGCGCACACTTAGCACATAATTAATTCTATTTTTCTCATTCTACCCATGAAACGATTTTTTAAAACCGCTAAACGTCGTATTTCTTTTCAAGAGTACATGGAAGAGACCTTAATTACAGCAAAACGAATTACTGAAACCTCTTCTGGACTACAACGATATAGCAGTGCTCAATTTGAAATAGCACTAATATCTTTTGCTGATTTTGAGACGCTTAAAAAAGAGATGGATGATGATCTTGAGGTCGAATTTCCTGATTTATTAGAGTTAGATTGGCAAGCGGGTTTTGATTGGCTTGATCTCGCTGTGCATTATGGGGATGAGGACGCAATAAAGTATTTTAAGAGTAATATGCAAAAGGAGGTTTTTGCCAAGAATTACCTTTTATACAAAAACGAATGTCGTCCTGACACGGCATTACAACTCCATGAGCAGCTCAGTCAATCCGAACAGATGAAATTTTAGTTGACGCATTATTTTTGGCTAGTCGGGTATGATGAACAACTTTATCCTTGTTCCTTTCCTTATCCCCTACGTCCCGAGGAAAAACCTCGAGACGATGGAGTCTTAATCGAGTGAATCTGTAAGCAATCTTTTAAAAGATTACTCTCAAAGACAAAATGTACATTTTTCATTTAGTAGGTAGTACTGGTGTTGCCGGTACCGTTATTAGTACCAGTTCCATTTTCTGTGCCAGTGCTGGTTCCAGTATTAGTCCCGCTGTTAGAACCATTATCGGTGCCTGTACCCGTATTAGTTCCGGAATTCATTCCAGAATTGGTTCCTGTGTTGGTTCCTTGAGTACCAGTAGTACTTGTTCCTCCACTACCCGGTGATGAGACAATAGTGTTTATTATCCCTGAAGCATAAGCTGAAGAAATAGTCGCTGTTATTAGTAGAACAGAAAGTATTTTTTTCATGATTTTCTCCTGAAAAAGTTAAAAATCACTAAAACAACATCATAATTCACATCCAAACGAACAGCCTCTTTAATCACTCTATGAACTCCTTAAATTACTCCTATTACTTAGGAATAGACAAAAATCCAATTTATGCAAGATTACATCACCGCTTTTTTTATTAACCCCATGAATTAATTGCAGATATTTTTTTCTACGATTTTTAAGAACACATTTATAGTTTTTGATGGCGCCCATTATTAAAAACCAGGAAAGCCTCACCATTATCAGTGAGTAACGTATCAAAAGGAAAAAGATGTTTTATCTCTGTGGTGTTAAGATCGTTTCCAAGCCATTCAATCGATTGAACTTCTGTAAAATCAAAACCAACATGCAAGTTTTTTAATCTTATAGTAAATGCCTGTTTCATTGAGGTGGGTAGCCTCTGAATGAGTTGAAGAACCTCATTAATAGTGAATTTATTGTGTTTAAAAAGCAGTTTTATATGAGCAATCGAGTCTGTCTTGTTAGGAATAAAAATGGCGACACTTTCTTGTTTGAGATGTTTTGCTAATATTGTGGCTACTAGGAATGCTTTTTTTTGAGATAATTTTTGTAACGGTGAAACAAAAAAAATTTCTGAGTTCTCCGCGGTAAATATCTTTTTTTCTTGGGCAGTATATGTTCCGAGAGCATTTTTAAATTCCCCTAATTCCATGTGTTGTCTTTGTAGTATCCGAGTGGCATCTTTTTTGAGCTGGTGTTGCTCTTTACCGATTAAACACTGAAATGCTCTTTCCATGTCCAGAGTTTGAGTATTGTTTGAGTAGAAAAATTGTATATTATTTGTTTTTGTATAACCTGATGCGCTCAATAGAAAAAAGCTGATTAATACAAAAAGACACCCTAGTTTTTTAATGTTCATAATCTTCCCTCACTATTTTGTAATGCGAGAAGAGTAGACCATATTCGGATAGGTGCTATTCAGGTCGCTTAAACTGTAATTAATTGAGCTGCTCTATTGATTCACTTTATAATTTCTTAATAGCGCAATATGCCCTCACTCACCCAGTATGCTCGTCATTAACCCCTATAAAAAATTATCTCAATTTATAAAAACGTTAGACATATTTTTCAATGGCTACCAACAAGAGCTTTCCCCATGATTTTGTCGTGAGTAAAGCGACGATGCCTATGGATTCGCTGGGTTAATACTGTCTTAATGAATTTTATGTACACTTAGTATACATAATGAACATCCAAAGGCTTAATATGACAGACTTACTTCAAATAGCATTAGATAAAACGAGTAATTTATTATTAAAAGCTACTTCCGATAAAGAGAGACATAATTTTGATAATGTCATTGATATTCTTAAGTTTATTAAGCATGAAAAACACTATGAAGGGGATAAGTTAGAGTTATCCCAAGAAATGTTCGATAAATTAATCAGTGGCACAGTAAATACCGAAAATGTATTAGAAGCATTAGAAACGCTACATATTAACAGGTCTAATGGTAAAAATGGAAGACCAGAACAAAAATGTAATAAGGGGCAAAAAAGAGCGGGCATAGCTATCACCACAAATATGTTGGAGATATTAATTGAACATTCAGAGTCAGCAGAGCTTTTGGTGCGTGCGATGCAAATGCTCGATGCAGTAAAATTTTCGCCTGTAATGAAAAATAGGATTTTGGATGCTATCAAACTATATCCAGACCATATAAACGAAATTGTTCATGGTGTAAGCTTATTGGCTGACGATGATGACGTAGCAATGGAATATTTATCTCGATTAAATTCAGGAAATGTGAAAAATGCTTTCGCCTTAGCGAACAAAATTTCTGAGTTAGAGATAGAGGAGCAATTAACTCCTGGTGATATAGACATGATATTTTCCGGGTCTTTGAAAGACTTAGCAACGAAACCCAAAGAGCAGTCAGAGACTGATGATAAAACTAAGATAGCTCATTGTGTCACTTCGTCAGAATCAGTACTTGGTCATGCAGTTCCATTACTTGCAAAAAGTGAAAAATTTAACACCCTAACTGACGTTCCAGGTACTCTGCTTAATCATTCAATTTTTAAAGCAATAAAACCTGCTAAAGCCGAATTGATGCCTTCCTTGAATCAAAGTGAAGACAATTTCTATTCATTAGATTAATGCTGCTTTTTCCACAAGCCTGGTTGCTTTTATTAGGGGCTATTGTTTAGCCTCTAATCTCGATGATTTTAAGAAGTAGCTATTATGGTAAATAGCAAATAAACTGCATTCTACCAAAAAATGTTTAAACCGTCCTGCATGAGGAAAAAACGTGGACAAATTCCAGATGCTGGTGTCCCACAGGTTGGTATGAATTGGGATATGGTGTCTCAGAAGACTTCCTCACCTTTTTCGGAACGTGAACCGGCTCGAAAAACGGATTGCTCGAATATTTTGACAGCCATATTAAATACTTTGTGTTACTTAGGTTGTCAACCATTTTTGATTCTTGTTTATGCTCGTTTTGGATAAGGGTACTATTCGAATAAAAGAATAAATTAGTTATGTTCAACTTTGAGTATCATCGATTCCAAGGTTAATCCGGGTCCAAAAGCACAACTAAAAATATGTTTTGCCTCATCTTGTGTGCCTAACTTATCCCATATTTTTTTTAATACAAATAATACGGTTGCAGAGGACATATTCCCATAATTTCTTAAAACATCATAAGAATATTGATTGTCGTCAGCCGTAATCTTTAATGCCTTTTCGCATGCTTGTAGAATTTTCATTCCACCTGGGTGAATTGCGTAATAATCTATATCATTAAACGAATAATTTAATTGTCTTAACAGTTTTTCAGCAAACATTAAAATACCCGATTGAATTGCCTCAGGCACATAGGAGCTCAGAATAATATCAAATCCGTAATTGGTAATGGTCCATGCCATATCCTCGCTGGTTTGAGGTACTAAATCACAATAGAATGACTCCAGAGCAAAACGTTTTTGCCTCGCGGTTTCTCCCTGAATCAATGCTGTTGCAGCTCCATCAGCAAAAATTGCATTTGAGACGATGTTTTGTAGGTTAAATGCATTCTGAAAGTGTATCGTGCAAAGCTCAACACAAACCAGAAGCACATTGCTGCTAGGTTCTGTTTGACAAAATGCATTGGCTACCTTTAAACCATTAAAGGCACCATAACACCCCATAAAATTAATCGCAGTGCGCTTAACGGAAGGGGATAAATTAAGCTTTTGAACAATCTCTACATCAATTCCGGGAGCATACATACCGGTACAGCTCACTGTAATGAGATGAGTAATTTTTCTTCGGTCAAAATCAATGCTATTGAGACAATTTTCAATGGATAACATGGCTAGATTGAGGGCATTTTTTTTATATATAGCCATTCTCTGTGACGTTGACGGAAAACTTTCTTGAGGTGCATTAGGGAAAAATTCAAATTGACCTGGTTGTTTACAATAATCAGTTAATACACTATATCGAGTCTCAATTCCTGAGGACTTATAGATTTTTTTTAAAATTTTTGTTTCTGATACATTAAGATGAAATCCCACAGAAATAAGATCGGCGATCTCATCTTGAGTTCGCATAAACGGAGGGGTTGCTATACCGATCGCGGTGATATTTGACTGCATTTTGTCCCTTTGTAAATTTCTTCCCTATATAGACCCGATGATGTTGCTTACGAGCTATCGATACATTAAATCATTATTGTAATATTGAAGTATACAATGCAAAATGAAAATTTATCATCAGTCATAATGAGCATGACCAAATTTAAAACACGATCAAGGGAAAAGGAAATCATTGATCTCGGTCCAGATTTCTATACATCACAAGAGTACGTTCACTCTCTAAAAAAACTATTTAAAATCAATAGAATGATGGGGATTTTTAAAAACACTGTTAATTTACTTCAACGGTTTTCTGAGCAATCCGTACTGGTCGATGTGGGCTGTGGCGGAGGATTACTCTTGCTTCATCTCAGTAAATATTACCCTCGAATGAAAATGCTTGGATTAGACATCTCAACAGAGGCTATTGAACTTGCAGAGAAAGAACTGGATCAATGGCAACAAAAAAATGGAAGCATTTCAGTTGAGTTTAAAATACAACCGCAGCCAGAACTTGACGTAATACCAAATAGTGTCGATATCATTTTAATCAATTTAGTATGTCATCATCTGGATGATGATGAGTTAATTGAGTTTTTAATCAAAGCCAATCATACCGCTCGTAAAGCGGTAGTTATTAATGACTTGCACCGTAATTTCCTGGCATATTGGCTTTATAAAATAATTAGTCCTATATTGTTTAATAACCGGCTGATTACTCATGATGGCCTGCTTTCGATTCAGAAAAGTTTTACCAGAAAAGAATTAGAGTTTTTATTAAATAAGGCATGTATCAAAAATTATCACATCAAATGGCACTTCCCATTTTGGTGGAGTATTCTTATTTTGAAATAAGGCATTTGGTCAACAAAATAAAACAGACATTAGTATTACGGATAAAAACCTATGATTTTGGATGCACTGATTATTGGAGGAGGACCAGCTGGTGCAACTACCGCATTACTTCTTGCTGAGGCGGGTTGGACGGTTGGCTTGGTGGAGAAGAAAAAATTTCCTCGGAGAAAAGTCTGTGGTGAATTTATATCGGCCACCAGTTTATCTCTGCTTCAGAAGCTAGGATTAGAAGAGTTCTATTTAGCAAATGGGGGGCCAGAAATAAAAAAAGTAGGCTTGTATGCTGATGAAGTTATATTAACAGCAAATATGCCGTATTCTTCTTCTGCAAAAGGCCTTTGGGGTAGGGCATTAGCGCGAGAGTACCTCGATACAGAACTCATAGAGAAAGCCAAATCAAAAGGAGTGCTGGTTTGGCAACCTTGTGAAGCAATTAATCTAAATCGTCGTCAGGAAGATGGTTTATTTATTTGTACTGTAAAAGAAGATAGTAAAATAGGTGAGATAATTGCTCGACTTATTATTATTGCTCATGGTTCGTGGGAAAAACAAATTGCGCAATCAGAAACCAAACTCCATCAGCCTTCTGATTTGTTGGCATTTAAAGCACACTTTAAAAATGCCAATTTGCCTACAAATCTGATGCCCCTACTTGCTTTTCCTGGGGGGTATGGAGGTATCGTTCAGAGTAGTCTGCAGAGAACAACTCTTTCTTGTTGTGTTCGTCGTCACTTTTTGGATGATTTGCGCTTAAAAAATCCAGGGGGCCAAGCAGGGGAAACCGTTTTTCAATATTTATTGACGCAGTGTCGCGGAGTAAAGCAGGCTCTTGGCTGTGCCGAACGCGAAGGAAGCTGGCTGGCAGCAGGACCAATTAGGCCTGGCATTCGTTCTTGTTATAGCGAGGGTATCTTTTTTGTTGGTAATATTGCAGGTGAAGCCCATCCGATTGTTGCTGAGGGAATCAGTATGGCCCTGCAATCGGCATGGTTGCTTTCAAACAGTTTGATCGAATTTAAATCAAATCTTAACGGCATCAATGGTTTAGATGAGCTAGGTATTTATTATGCGAAGCACTGGCGCAAACATTTTAGCAGGCGCATTTATTTCTCCTCATTTTTTGCACAACTTGCCATGATGAACTCTTGGCCACGATCTTGGCTTTTACATATGATTAAAAAATTTCCTGCTATTTTAACTTTAGGTGCGCGATTTAGCGGTAAGGTACACCATACTGTTCCGACTGATACACAATAAAATTGCAATTTAAGACTTACATTTTCAAAAATAGCAATCGCAACTTGTCCTTATGTATTATGTGCTTATACACTAGTGAGTAAACATGAAATTGATTAATTAAAGATGAGTCACCTCGATATAAATGTTGAAACGTTGCTTATAGTGGCTATTTGGAATCAACCCGCTATTTTTCAGGGATGTTTTAAAGTTTCTGCTCTTCATTCGCATCATGAAGAGTATTTTCTTTTCCGATGTGAAGTACGTAACGGTCAGCTACAGGACTTTATTGATAGCGAATTTTATCCTGATAACTATTATTTCACTCATTTTTACGCTCAAGAGCAGCGTGTTCAGTTGGATATGAACAATGAGTCTCTAGAGTATGCTTTATATTTATTGAAATACTCGCTTTATATCACCTTAAAAGAAATGCTGATTAACAAACCTCAAAAGCAGCATTTACTTTCTATGGACGATATGTTCGTCGACTCTTTATTAGAGAAGATAAAACCTATCTTGAATAAAGATCCATTATGGGATGAGTCCATGAAAGAGATAGGTTTTGCTGTAGCGATGGATTTTTGTCCCAGCGAAAAAATGGGTGAGACAGCAGTACAACTCCTTTTAAGCGGTTTAGTCAACCATGAGTTTACTGAGAAGAAGGTTCATTGATTGAATGATTGAGCTGGGTTTAGAGCAGATTATCTACGTAAAATGAAAAATTGGTTTAAATTACAGAAGCGGGGCAAATGCGATTCGTGGTGAATAAGGTACCAAAAATTAATGGAAGTAATTAATCTGGGGCAATGGCATAGAATCTTATCAGCGGTCGCAATGAGGTGATTTGGATCGCTTCACCAAGTTATTTCCGCTAAAATCCGAGTTTCAAACAACCAAGGCTTTCTCTTATTTTTAAATTCTTTTACATAAAATCAGATTTACTATAATATTTGCCCATTATTTATTCTTTGTGAATTTCCTTTCTTATGTTGGATGAATTTCAGAAAAGCGAATTAGAAAAAGTCAGACAAAAAGTTGAGTATCTTGCAGATGCTTCTGAGGATCTAAAGGCTCATGAAGAGTTTATGCTGGAGGCGATAAAGATAAGTTCATTCGCAATGTATTATGCTAACCCTCAACTAAAAGATAAAGAAGGTTTTGTTCTTGCGGCAATTGCAATTGATTGCGACTCTTATGTTCATATATCAGATAGATTAAAGGATAGCGAAAGAGTGGCTTCTGTAGCAATAAGAAAAAAACCCAGCTTATATTTTTATTCTTCTGAAAGATTAAGGGCGGATGAGGATTATAAAAATAATACGTTGAAAATTAATAGTTGGTACCCATGGATAAAGCTGAATAAAGTATTAAAAAATAATTTTTGGGAGGGATTGAAAGATACTTTTTCAATAATGTATGGGGATTATGGGATCCTAAAAAAAATAGATGGAGGTGAACTCGATCCTAATCAACTGAAATACGGATTAATTGATATAACCTTGATCCCTCAATTATCTAATTTCTTAATTAATTATGGTATGCCTAGTAGACCGAAAAATGATAATCCTTTCAAATATGTCAGAGATGAAGAGCGATGGAATGACAAAGTCATTCTTAGAAACATATCCTGTTGTATAGGATTTGGTTTACAATTTTTAAGATTAACAATGGCTGCTGCAGCAACTTTAATTGTTTTTCCTATAGTTGCATTAGTCCATATACTAAAATTTCCTCTCGCTTATTATTATCAACATCAATTACTTCAGCTTGAAGGAGTAATCTACAATACTACTACACAGAAACCTATCTCTGATGTGCCTACTACGTTAGCAGAATTTGCTGCAATCACTGACTCCAGTTTAAGTGATTTATGTGGATACGAATCCTCCGATATAACATCTTATTCTTCTGAAAACTCTGCGGTATCTTATTATGGATCATTGCGTAGTACGAATCCAAACTTCTTTTTTAGACCATCAATTAGTAATACACCTGCTCAGATTAAAGCGCAACAACTCGTAGCTGCATTAGAAATAAATGAAAAATATGACCCCAATGACTCAAGATCAGATGCTATAGGACGCTCTTTTTGGTAACACTTGTGGGTAGCATCTTAACGTATTCTAGAAATACTCGCTTTCTTAAGCGAGACTTTTTTCATTACAAATTGAATAGTAGGGGAGACTCATAACACGAAAACCCAGACGAACACCTTCTAATCTGGGTTTTTCTTGTGATTAGACAACCTCAACTGTAATCATGTCATTATCAATGCGAACCGGATAAATCCTTAAGTTTTTGGGTTTGCTCAGCTTACCAAGCACCGTTCCGACAGCTGGTGGCCAGGGCGACCAACATTCGGGAGTCCCCGTTGTGAGATTAAATGCACTTTTATGAAAAGGGCAAACGATAGTATTTTCATCTGTAATTGTCCCTTTGGATAGAGGCAATTTAAAATGAGGGCACTGGGAGGCAATGGCATGTACTTTATTGTTATGCCAAATCAATAAAATTTTATGGCCATCTATGGTTTCACAGTGACGTCCTTTTTGTTGCAGTTGACTTAATGTAATTGTTTGTTTCCAAGACATAAGATTCGTTCTCTTGTTATTTAGATTATTTTTTCTTTTGGAACTATCACAAATTTCTTTGTTAATAATATCTTAATCAAGAAATTATATAATTTAAACATTTTTTAATCTCATTCACATTCACATGTTTAAAAAAACCGAATCAAAATTACCGACCTCTGATGTTGTTCTATTTATTCCTTTTACAGTCAGTGAGAATAATTTCTCTTTATATATCAGAGCATTGGACTGGAGAAATAATTTACGCAGTTCTGAAAAGATGGGCACTATAATTCCACGTATAGTAATGTATCGCCATCCTGATGAAAATGAAGAAGATTATGAGTTGTATGATACAGCTGATTTTAAATTCACCCCGCAAAACTTACCTGCTAATACAGTCATTTATATTCTTGCTGATGGAACAGGCGATCCTGATTACGTGGTCAATGTGAATCAAACCTATTATGAACGTTTAGGACAAGAACCTTATCAACTATCAATTGATGCAGTAGCTTGGCGTATGAAACAATGTGGTCTAACACCCGTATTAGCACGAAACCTTAAGGCAATTAACTTATATGTATGTGACGAAAGTATGACTAATGACCGATTAGCCACTTACTTTGCTCAAGAGTTAGGCGATGAGTATAAAAATCTCACCGTTAATTATTATTCTGCGACAGTTTACATCCCTCGACCTATAGTCACTGAACAAGGCGAAAAACGAGTTAAAAAAACAGCTTACTTTAATCTTGAGCTTGCAAACGGCCAAACACAATTAGTTATGGCGGGTTATGCTCATGAACATAAACACTCAATAAAAGTTATCGATGTTTTAGCTCTAGAGAGAAGCACCAACTCTTCAGCTGAGTCAAGAGAAGCTAAGGCGATTCCGCTTCCTACTTTTAGAGAGCTCTCACATACATCTTCGTCAGTGTCATCTGCCTCAGTGCCATCTGCCTCAGTATTCATCGAGGAAATTGATGATAGCGGGATGATGCCAATTGGCTGGGAGCAAAAGGCTCAAACAGGAAAGGTCACTTTACCTGACGATAGTACAGTTCATCAAGCAGATGTGAGTGAAGTAGATATTTCAAAACTTAGATTGGAGGCGTCCCAAAGTAAATATCAAATCGTCAAGACGAATCAATGTACGACAATTTTGATATGGCAAGAGAGCACCATTTTCTCCTTTTTTAAAAGTGCAGAGAAGACCAACAAAAAAAATGAAGGAATCTTAAATCACCATTCATCGAATGGGATCTTTTGAGATAAGAATTAAGTAGGGGTTCATTCTGAATGGTTGAATAATCACTTAAGTCTGATTATTTTGATAATCAGACTTAAGTGGTGAAGTGTAGGGGCTAATTCAACTCGCCAATCCAACATCATATTCTTATTTATTTATCTTATAAACATTAAGTTTTGGTAACATATTTTTTTCAAAACATGCATAGATCACTTCATCGCATGGTTTTTTAGATAAACAATCTATCCTGAAATTTTTTAAAATCGCCTCTTCAATAAATCCTGAGCGTTTAGCAACATTAATACTCTTGATATTTTCTTTCTGAGCACAGATTTGCACACGGTCTGCTGAAAAATGTTCGAAAGCAAATCTTGCAATAGCGGTAATTGCTTTTGTAATAAATCCATTTCCTGAAAATTCGGTACTAATCCAATATCCTGTTTCAAACATTGGAACTTCAAAATTGCTTTTTTCATTAAAGCCAGAAGCAGAAATAATTTCCCTAGTAGATTTTAACTCGATAATCATTGGAAGCTCTTTAGGTTGAGATTCCTTCCAAGACTCTATGCCATGCCTAATAAAATCTTCTGTACTTTCTAGACTAGGATCCGAAGCCCACGGCATCCACCTACTTATTTCATTTAAAGATTGATTAATAGCCAGGTTGACCGGTTTAGCATCCCTTGACTTTGGTGGTCTCATTCAAAGTCGTTCGGCTTCAATAATCACAATAATGCCCTCTTTATAAATTCATGAATTGTTCTTAACAAACACTTTGTAAGAACAGTTAAGGTACTGGGCAATTTTTTAAAGCCTTTTGAATCGCGAGTTTAAACTCTTTTGCTTTATTCAAAACAATTGTATTGTGTGATCCTTCTTCACTGGATATAAAATAGGCAGGTATCTTTGATTTTTTTAATGATTCATAATATGTTCTTGCCATATTCGGATACGTATTCTTATCTCTGGCCCCAGATACAATATAAACGAAAGTATCACTGGGGATTTTAGCTATCCAATCGTGAGGTGATAGGCTATTAGGCCATTTCCCCCATCCATGATGATTAGACCATTCGTGGACATTATTGGTAGTAGAAGCCAAAACAGCCCCACTAACTAAATGAGGGTATTTCCCCAAAATAACTCCAGACATCATAGCACCACCAGAATGTCCGACTAAAATAGTACATCTGGGTTGATAAAAATTTTTCAGTTTCTTTATAGCACTCGCAAGTGTTGTAATTGTTTTTTCTCTATAACCATCACAAGGAAATCCATCACAGTCAAAGGCATAGCTTTCTCCAGTCGAATAATTTCCATAACTATCATAATACCCAGGTCGAATTAATACAGTAGATATTGTGCTAGGATCTAGAAACAATGTTGCTTGGTATTTTAAATAATCACTAGGTCCACCACCTTCTGCACCATCTCCATGTATGAATATAAGTAACCTGGAGTTTTTATTGGGTAATTTATTTTTGTAAAAAAATGACTGAGCTGCCAGACATTCGCCATTTGCGTTAATTCTGTTTATGTTGTCTGCATTGAGACAAGCACGGGAATATTGAGTAGAATTTAAGTTAGTGGCGTTAACTGTATTCAATTGAGTGATCAAGAAAAACGTTAAAATTAATGCAACAAGTTTTGGAAATTTAAATGAACCTTTTTGAGTCATATTATTCTTAATCCTGCAATCGGTAAATTGTTGCCTTGTGAACATTGAAAGTTTTGGCAATTACACTTACTGATTTATTTTCTTCCAACAATCGCCTAGCTAATAATTGTTGCTCTTCATTCATTTTTTTAGGGCGGCCAAAGCGAATTCCACGCCGCTTGGCTGATTCACGCCCCGCAGAAGTGCGCTCACGAATTAAATCACGCTCAAATTCAGCAATACCAGCAAATACAGTCATGATCATTTTGCCTGCATGAGAAGTTGTATCTGCCCATGGTTCAGAAAGCGAGCAAAATGAAGCATTGGCTATTCTTATTCGTTCTACAAACTCCAATAAATACTGGGTAGAACGAGCTAATCTATCTAATTTCCAAACAACTACAATATCATTAGGACCAAGTTGATCGAGTAAACGTTCTAATTCAGGACAGTCTTTTTTTGCTCCCGAAATTTTTTCTTGAAAAATACGACCACATCCAGCTTCTTTTAAAGCAGCTAATTGAAACTCTAAATTTTGATCAATAGCTGAAACGCGAGTATAGCCAATTTTCATAACAAAGCCCTAAAATTTATTTGCAAATCATATCGCAAAACAATAGACTTTTGCATCTGATTCTTGCAACACGCTTTACATTTAGATGTAATGCCGGTCGATTTCATCAAAGTGAAAATTATGGCAAGGACTCTTATGACTTAACACCAGAGTTTATCTCCAATTATTCTTTTCTTGATGATCAGGATAGAGAATGGATAAGAAGTAAACGAGGACAATATACTTATAAAATGCAGATTCTTCTTTTATTATAATTTCTTTAGGGAATCTTGAGGCGCCTATTTCACTGCAACCTTCAAATGCATCGTCTCCAATCGAGGTAACTCCTGCTGGAAAATCAAATGAGCCATCTTCATTGATATCCCTATTAGTCCCTTTGAGTAGTATTTTGCCATCGTCACTTAATTTCATTCTCCCATACTCCTTTACCTATTTTCACAAACTATGCTGAAAGCTTATCGTAATTTAAATGGCTGGACTCAAAAACTCATGTTCTTGGGTCATTAAGTACTCTAGATTTGTCCCTAGAATGTGAAACCATTTGCCGAAGTTAGTAAAGCCTGAAGTTCTAACTAAACATAGAGGAGATGAAGTTTTTATTAGAAAATCTTGGTGAATTTTGACGTGTGCTTATCATAATGGCCATGTTCTAATGCACTAAACGACTCTCGATGAATGAAACCCGTAGTTAAATTAATTTGAGAACAGATGCCTGATTCCCCTCTTATTAATTGTATCGATTTACTTCCGTTGCATACGGAAAATATAAAAATCCCCATTCCGTCTTGTTTGAGACATGGGGACTGACTTCTAACTGATACTCTTGATATTTTCTCTCTGCGCGCAGATTTGCACACGGAACGCTAAAAAATGTTCGAAAGCAAATCTTGCAATAGCGGTAATTGCTTTTGTAATAAATCCACTTCCTGAAAATTCGGTATGAATCCGATATTCTGTTTCAAACATGGGAACTTTAAAATTGCTTTTTTCATTCATGGCTTTAAAACTTGGATGATATTTTTCTTTCGAATATTTACAGCCGTATTTTCCAGATTTTAATCTTATGGACCACAAATGGATTGGGGCTAAAGTTTTACGTAAAATTTTAATTGCTCTATTGATAACCTTTTTCGTTTCCAATGTTTGTAATCATTATATTGGGCCTAGACTATAATATAACTAGTATTCATAAACTACTAATAAAGGTCATGGCTGATAAAAAAATACCATTTGAGGAAGTAATTGAGCATGCCCATGACATGGTAATCATTACTAAGGCAGATAACATCGACCCTCCTGATGGTCCAGAAATTATTTATGTTAACACCGCCTTTACCAAAGTCACAGGCTATTCGCCCGCTGAGGTTATAGGTAAGACTCCTCGCTTACTTCAGGACCCAAAAACTGATAGAGAGACATTAGCTGAGATAAGAAAAGCGATTCAAAATGGCAAAACGTACAGAGCAGAGCTATTAAATTATAAAAAAGATGGAAGTGAGTTTTGGCTGGATTATATGGTCACTCCCTTGTTTAACGATGATGGCTCGATTGGATATTATTGCGCAATTGAAAGAGACATCACTGAAAATAAAAAAATTGAGAATGATCTAAAATGCTTGTCATTTATCGACAATCTTACAGGTGCATTCAACCGACGCTATTTGCTTAGTTATCTAAATGTGATTTTGAAGCACAATCATAGAAAAAGTAATAGCTTTGGATTTATTTTAATTGACATTGATGACTTTAAGAAATTCAATGATAAAGAGGGTCATTTATATGGAGATAGAGTTCTTATTAATTTAGTGAATACCTGTAAGGCAGTTTTCAGCGATTCAGATCTAATTTGTCGAATTGGTGGCGATGAATTTGCAATCATAATGCCTGGTGCAACGACAACGGTAATTGAGTCGAAAGCACAGGAGTTGATCGAATCATTAAAGAGGTTGAGTCCACCCATTAAAATTAGTGTTGGCGGTACGACTTTAGATGATTGTGACGATAAATTTGATGATATCATGATGCGTGCAGATAGAGCCTTATACGAGGTTAAATTAAATGACAAAGGTGGTTTAAAAATTCACTAGGACGGCCGGCTTTTTTGCTTAACTCCATAATTCGATACTATATCAAGCAATGCTGCATTGATAGGAACAAAAAGATAGGCAGAATAGAGCAGTGCACGTGGTTTAGGATTACTACTTTGGCCTTTTAATCTATATAATCAGACTTTAGTTATGAAGTGTCGCTGATGTATTTGCCCATGCACGCTTCAGCTACACTATGTATAAGCCGAAATATTCCGTCTATTTTTTAGGTTCTAACAATAAAAAAATAGCTATTTTTTCCAAACAAAAAACATTGATAGCTAGACCGTGACTTGAATGAAATAATCATCACATATCGTGTTTCAAGTGATTTGAGTTCTGTCTCTCCGGTAAGTTCTCAAGTATTTGATTAAACAGCTCCAGGTGATTCTCAATCACATTTCTATACAGTCTGGAAGTAGTCAAGGCGCCAATATCAGTCTCAGTTAATTGCATTTCTATCGGTCTTTTATCAAGCTTACCTTGCATATCTAAAGCATAAATCAGTTTATTAACTGCTGCTATTTTTTGTTGAGCACTATAACCAAATTTAAGCGTGATTATCCTGGTCCGATGATGAGATGCAAAATCGTCACTAGCTGCTTCGGACATGCGCTTAAAAACATAATTTTGCAAATCGTCTTTAAATTTTTCCTTTGGATCCTTTTCGGCCATGGATGTCTGGGTTTGGTCTTCTTTTTGAGGTGTGCTTGTCCCCGCCCCTATACTATGCTTTTGATAATCGTTGACCTGCACATTAGTCGCTTCCTGTTCCTTTTCATCGGTTAAATCCGGCTCAACTCGTTCTTTTTTACGAGAAAGCACCACATCTTTTAATCGTTTTGCAGCGTAAGCAAGATAGAGGTTGTAGCTTGTCTTATCGTTATTATGAAACATTGCGTCCCTTTTTTTACAAGCCTCTTCACAGCCTCGCATCCATTTCTCGCTGAAAGCATCCAATTTATTGATTAAATTTTGATTGTATTCAGCGGTCTTACGATCGCCTAACAAATGTGCCCTTACTTTTGATTCCAGTAATAACTCTTTCAGATCTCTAGGGGTTGGTTGACCTGAGGAAGTCTCTCCTTTTTTTCCTATCAGTTTTTGGTAAAATTCTATAAATTCATTGCTTGGTGCGTATTGCATCACATCGGGTGGAGGAATAAAAACATAATTTAGCTCATTCTTTTCATCATAAAGCGGAATTCTTAAACTGTCTTCAGACAGCGCTTTGCCATTAGTTTGCAATAGTTTTTTAAGATACAAAACACTGAGCACACCCTCATGGCTTTTATTGACCTGCTGGTCAGGTACTCCCTTATCAGGGAAAAAGTCCGCTCTCGGAGAGTAAAAAGCAGCAGAGTTTAATCCCCCATCAGTATGATATAAGACAGGCTTTGGAGAAGGTGGGTCGCGCCACTCTAATGGTTTAATAATATCATGTTTGGTAATTATGAGGGCTTCCCAATGGGTTTGTCGAGTGATTCCTTGACCACGTTCATTGTTTGTAAATACATATCCAACCATCTCTTTTTCACCAAGTGACTTTTGGATAGCAAGAATTTCATCTATTGCTTGCTCTTTTGTTAAGCAACAAGTGCGCATTTTTGATTGAAGGTCTTTACTTAAACTCTTCCTTCGATTTTCTAATCTAGCTTGAGCTTGAGCCGATAATTTTTTTTGGCAAAAATTCTCTATCTCGTGCACTTGCTCTGGATTGAGATTTTTTTTTAATCGGTTGTTTTCCAGAAATCCTTCAGATTTGAGAAAATCATAAAGCTCATGCAACTCTTTAGTTGAAAGGTGTGTAGATGACTTTAAAACAGCAGAATCACTGAATTCGCATATTTTTAAAAAATTATAGTACGTTTGCGTTTTAGCGGTAACTGCATCAAGTTGAGCAGCAAAGCCATTAATATTAGCTTGGAGAATGTGCTTATGATAATCTCCATTCCTGATCAAACGAATACCATGTTTTTCTCTATAATATGCAAAAATCTCTCCCAGATCTTCAAATTTAAGTTGGGTTTCATGCGCATCGAAGCTGTCTCCTCCAATCGGCGAAGCCTGGAATTCTGCTTTTCGATTAGATTTTTCTCTCATGATAACTCCGTCGAAAGACATACTTTGGAATGAGATATTTTTGGGGTTCATCCCAGTTTTGGACTCATGCTAATTATTATAGTATGCCTAATCAAATTACGCATAAATCGCCTGAATTATAGGCTCATGGTGGTGTTCAAAAATTTAAATGATGACCTAGGTATAAAATGAGTATCAAAGAATGGAGTAACCAAAGTTGAAATAAAGTGAGTAACCCGTAGTCCGGGTTAAACAACTAGCATCTTCCTCTTAACGTTGGAGCTAGGTTTAGATTGCTGCGGATTTATCGAACGCAGATGCGCGCGATTTGAATTACGAGTTAAATGTACTCAGATTTTGGCTTTTGTTATAACATAGGCAACATAAATCAACCTACTAAAACTATGTGTATGCCAGGTCAACCAATCCCCGAAAAGCAGCTGATTGAGTTATTAAAAAATTACTACGCGATCCTCGCAAAAGAAATTCTACCGCTTCAATTAGGCGCTGACATGAATGCATTGGTGTATAGAGTAAAGGCCCCATCCAAGGCTTATTTTTTAAAACTTAAATACGGTAATCATGAAAAAAACCACATGGATGTTATTCAGTTACTGCATGATTCACACGTAAAGGAAATTATTTTTCCTGTTTCTTCTGTTGATGGCAAATTAATAAAACAATTTAACGCCTTGCAAATGATTGTTTACCCTTTTATTGAGGGATTCGATGGATTCCAGCAAGTATTAACAAAAAATCAGTGGATTAAGTTAGGAAAAACATTAAAACAAATTCATACATTAACCATACCGCTTGCGCTTCGAAAATCACTGAGAACCGAAACGTATTCTCCAAAATGGCGCGAAATAGTTAAATCTTTATACTCTCTAATAGAATCGAATACATCCACCAATAAAATGACTGTAGCGTTTAAAAGTTATTATCTTAACCAATTCGATTCGATTAATCGACTCGTTAATTCGGCAGAAGCATTGGTGAAACAAATACAGTTTAATGCACAGGACTACGTCTTGTGTCATGCAGATGTACATGCTGGAAACATTTTAATGACTTCGGATGAATCATTTTACATTATTGATTGGGACGACCCTATGATGGCTCCCAAAGAACGAGATCTTATGTTTATAGGCGGTGGCGTCGGCAATGTTTGGAATTTATCTGCAGAAGTAGCCTATTTTTATGAGGGCTATGGTGAGGTTCTGATCGATAAAACGATTTTGTCCTATTACAGGCATGAACGTATTATCGAGGATATCGCTCTTTATGGACTCGATTTACTCTCCTCCAATCAGAGCGATCAATCGAAACGGGTGAGTCTAGAGCATTTTAAATCGATGTTTGAACGCAATGGTGTTGTTGATATAGCATTTCAGGGCCTTGAATAAAATATGTGACCTGTTGGGAGTGGAAGTATATGATGTTTTTTATTCGCCCAAAGTGATGAAACTCCTGTTGTGCCGTTAATCAAACACAATGGATTGCTTGATAAAATAATTCAATCATTGTGCTGTAAACGAAATCTTTGTCGTGTTATTTTACTCTTCACTCTTTAGGTTATTCTATGTTTCAGTAAGGATATGCCCCCTATCGCTCATCTCACATTGTCATTGCAGATGCATTTATGGGGTCAACTGATTTGTTGCACAGAATGTTTCACATCAGAATAGGCTGTATCTCTTAATACATTTCCATGAGCGCTAATAAGATGTTTGAATCTCAATTGTAACAATGAGTCGAAATCAGCCTTATGAACACCTGTAGCATTAAGCCATATAGGTGAAATTCGTGCCTTTGCTATTTCTCCATGAGATAGAGCCATCTGTGCTGTATCTTCGCTAAAGAATTCATCAATTTCAATCCAATTTTTTATGCTGTCGCAGGTGATAATAATACCCCCATGATCTTCAATATAGATGAAGCCCTCAGAAGGAGATGAACTTTTGAACATGAAAAAATGGCAGTTTTTTATTGGCAGTTCATCCTGGTCCTGTAAATAACGTACATCATGATGTTTTTCCTCAGTAGGAACAGACCATAATTTGGCGTGATATCTATTCACATAAAACAGATCATCTCTTCCATGAAATGCTCCAATGCTCAAAACATGCCTTACGGTACCTAAATTATCAAGCGCTTGTAATCCAATCTCGTTCAGTCGTACCGTATTGATGAGAGTTAAATCGCCGTTCGATTCAATAATTGTCATATTTCTACTGTGCTGAATCTTTGTATTATCAAAATGAGTAATATTAGTACCACGGACAACATAGATCCCTTCAAATGCTTCAATTATATCGCCATGAGGCCATGCTGGAGCGTATTTAGGCATAATTGTACTCCGGTCAATTCTAAATAGTTATTTCTGCATTGAATGATACTTGAGTATCACCAGCTATACTATGTAATAGACAAAAAGGAACTATCAAAGAGAAATGAGATGATCTTTAAGTTAGGTAAGGAAGCCACATTACTGCTTATGGAGGGTTCTAAAAGGGCCATTCCTTTTAATATCATTTTGGCCTCCTTGCTCGCACTTATTTTATATCATCAGGCCCCCTTCTTACTGATTAGTGGCTGGTATTGCGGAATTTTAATCATTAGTTTTATTAGATGGAATTTTTGCAGACGAATCATTAAGAACGATTTGGATCCGGGTGAAAAACAATCTATTTTAATCAAGTTTTTTTTTCTCACGCTACTCATGGGGATTGCATGGGGGGCTTGCTACTTAATTTCCTTAGCTTATGTAACTGAGCTCTATGAGTTCATTATTATTTTAGTATTCGGTGGAATGAGTGCTGGTTCAATCGCGACACTCTCTGTTTGTTTACCAGCATATTATGCTTATATAGTTCCCATGTTTTTACCAGTAATTGCCTATAACTATTTAGTTCTGGATATGGACAGAGCCCTTTTGGCAACTATGTTTTTATTGTTTGTGGTGATGCTTCTTATTTCCGCAAAAATTAATATGAAATTATTGCATAAAAGCTTTCAATTATCCCACGAAAGAGAAACATTGATTTATGAGTTACAAATTATATCGATAACTGATCCTTTAACTGGGTTGTATAACAGAAGACATTTTGAATTTCTATTCCCTCAAGAGCTTAAACGAGCGAAACGCAATAAATACCCTTTAAATCTCATATCTATGGATGTTGATAATTTTAAGTTAATTAATGATAATTTTGGCCATCCTTATGGTGATAAATTTTTAATCGGAATTGCGGAACTTCTCAATAGTGTTTGTCAACGATCAAATGATACACTTTTTCGGCTAGGCGGCGATGAGTTTGCTGCAATTCTTGCCAATCAGCCTCTTGAAGAGGCCATCTCTGTATGTCAAACAATAAACGGTTTATTTCAAAAAAAACTTGTTCATGGTGAAGATTCCATTCTTCATGATCAGACCATTTGGGAGCAAGTGACATTAAGTATAGGGATTGTTAATATTCATTTTGATTATTCATCGAATATTGAAACGGTGATTAACCTTGCTGATAAGGCACTATATCAAGCTAAAAAAGGAGGGAAAAATCAAATAGTAATTGAGCAGTTGCATTAGTTGAAACTCGCCATAAAAGTTTAAAACGATATCAAAATATCGCGCTCCCTGGAATGCATTAGCGAAAGTATTTTAAATTCGCACTCTCTATAAATAAATCTCATTGTGCAAAATAAAAAAGCCGATTATTTTTCAATTAAAAAATAGACCTGAGTACTTGAAAAACAAATAGTTTAATATAAGATAAAGATTGAACTTCCTAAGTGTGTGATTTTTCATCGTTTTTGTGATTTAAAAGAAATAAGGCTTTTATGATTCAAGTAAATGTTTGGCTTTCAACAACGCAAATTTTTGGCAAACGGATTAAAAACAGATTCTTTGGTCCATTATTAGCCTCTGATGAGGATGAAAATATTGGCCACGCTAACTTTTACATGGAGCTTAATGAGCGCTCGCGCGGCTTCGCAAAACTGGAAGAAAATCCAAGCCATTTTTTTGTAAAAAAGAGTCTTAGCTATGTACCTGAGTTGGTTGAAGGTAAATCAGGCAAATACTATAGGCGAAAAACCCTGAAAAGCGTTGAGGTAACCCACAGTTTCTGGCCCGAAATTACGCCATCTAAAAGTCAATTGGCTCAAGATTTTTTTCATTTTTTGCATCTTGCCCCGAAATGTAAAGGAGTTAAGCCTGAAATATCCGATCATGAATCCGATATGCAAAGAGAAGTAATTGGCAAAGGCTCGACCCATCCCATTCAACATCCCTACTATCAAAAAGGAATACAAAAAGTAGATAATGATAAAAAAGAAAACCTTAATAACATCGTTAAAACTTGGAACTTGGATAGTGATTTAGACAATAAAAAAAATATTGAAGCACAACTTCAAGCGCTGCTGTCAAAACAGCAAGATTTAATTACTTTACGAGATGACCTAAATAAACGCTGTCAAAAGAAACTGGATGCACTCAAGGAAAAAACAGATAATTTAACCAGCAAGTTGTCTAAAAACAATCAAAAAATTGCTTTTCTTTCGAATAAATCGCGTTATTTAGAAAAAATTTGCAGTCCTGGGAACAATACATATGATGAAATGAAGTCTGTAATCCAAGTGCGTGATACGTTGCAAAAAGAGAATTTAGAGCTGTCACGGCAGTTGGCTAAGATCGAAAAAAAGAGAAGACGACAACAAAGTGCATATCAAGAACAAATGCAAGAAAATCAGACGGGAGTCGATCGAATTGATAAAGAAATGAGTAATCTTCAAGTCCAGCTTGATGAACTCAATGAAAAATTGCAAAATCTAGATGAAACGAAGATGGAGGCATTAAAATCAGAAATCAATGAACGAGCAGATTTTCTTTCCCGTCAAGAAATGTTAATAAAAAAACTATACAAAACTGATGGACGACACCCGGACCATTCGATCAATCTCCCTACCAGTGAATGTGGTTTACCTTATTTCGTTGATGAGTTAGAAGTGATTAAAGCCATGGAAAAAGAACGAAATGAAAATTATACGCTAATCAAAAATAATTGTGCGAAGAGTGTCAAACGTTGTTTATTGGCTGGCATTGAACATTTACGAACAGTGCTACCTAAGAGTTTTTTTAAATATCAACCTATTGAAACCACTAACGGAGTTTATAAGTGGGCGAAAGCACTGGAACTAGAACTTAGGAAGCTCAATATGAAACTTGATGTAGATAAAACGTCTCCATGCTTCGAAGTAAGTAAAGAAAACCCCTCTCAATGTTCAGCCCCAACATTTTAACCCAATATAAAGTAAGGTTACCTAGAGCTCTTGCATCCGGAATTTCTGCTCTATTCTGGATGCAAGCTGTAAATTATAGATTTATTTTTTATACATATCGTGACAGGACATGATCTTGATGATGTTCATCATCATGAATAATAAGTGTGTTGTTTATTTGTTCTCCAAGCATGAGCTTTTTAACCAGTCGAAAGATAGAAAATGTATCATTAGAATACTCTAAAGAATGAAAAAAGTGTCGTTCTTTTTTTAAGAAATGGTTTGGATTATTTAAAATACAGAGCCCTAAGCTCTTTTTTTGTGCGGGTTCCAAATCGTTAATTATACTTTCCAATCCTAAAAGATATCCATTTTTGCGTTCTGTAAGAGAAAGGTCTTGAAACAATATTTCTTGCAGCCATTGATCAATCTCCGCACCAGTTTTATTCTTTAAAGTAAAATCAGTACATGAAAAATATCGAGTAGCTTGCTGGCTCTTTAAACTGCGAATCGTATTGTGCAGTAAATGCTCTATATCATCAACTATCGACTTTAATGGAACTCGTCCTTTATCGATTAGAGTAGTCAATATTTCCGATTCAACCTCTTTTGTGTCAAATATATCTAATTTTTGGCCTGTAACCTCAAGGTATTCCGTCAAAACATCACCAATTTCTTTCTCACTGATAGACAAATTATTTAAGGCAATTGCCCCTATTTTTGCTGATACTTCAAACAAAGTAGCCGGTTTTCTATGAGGATTTTGTCCAAAGTATGTAATATCTTTTAAGGGTTGAAAGTGTGTTTTTATAATTCGTTTGTCAGATTGCGCTAAATTTCCTGTAACATAAAGTTTCCTGTAATTTTCCTGGAAGTTTCTCAGCTCATCTGCAGTAGGCGTTTCATCAAGAAGCAATTTGGTGAGAATTATTTTCAATTCATAAGCACAGCTTCTTTGCTCCCGTGCAAAGCTGGCACTTCGTGTCATATTACCGGTACGATCCGAATAATAGGTACCCAAATCAAAGGGCAATAAATCTTCAAACTCAATATTTGAATGTCGTGGATTTTTTAAATTTAAAAATGACCGGAGGGTTCTATTGTGTTTATCTATGTATTTAATATTTAGACAAAAGCTTCCTTTCCCTTCGGGTATCCATTCGAGATAAAGTTTTCCTATCTTGGCTTTGACCCAGTTGCGACCATTATTTTTCGGCGGTACGACAAAATCTTCATCTTGAAATAATTTTGATGGCAAATCCATCTCATTCAATTGTGGCAGATCACGTATCCGATAGATAATGACAGGGACTTCCACATAATGATCTCCGATTTTACGAGAGGTTTTGTAACATTCAGAACTAAATGTTCGTAAATCCTTAAATTTAGTCATTTCTCACCTTGTTCACCTGTGGTGAGCATAATTTAATCTATGTGGCTGATTTTGAGAATATAACAATTTTGAAATTTAAATTTTCCAAAATGGAAATCATTTTAAAAAGACCAATGGATAAAATTGCTTTCAATCAACTCTGATTGTTGTTTATTTGACTTTCAAGCACTAATGCAATATGACGCAACCGTTATTTTCCAATTCAAATAACCAATTTGGATATTCAAACCTCCTATTACATCTTATATCCAACTTTTGTAAGCTTTTCAGTTTTAATATGCTCATAGGCAATTCAGTTATCTGATTGTTTCTTAAATCTAAGTAAATCAGCTCGGACAAATTTCCTATCTCATCTACAAGTGAATTTAAATTATTATTGCGTAAATTTAGAATTTTCAGTGAAACCAAAGAACCTAGAGTTTGAGGAACCAGTTCCATTTGATTATCAGAACAATCAAGAATCCTTAACTCGGTCAAATGACCAATTTCAGGTGGAAGTTTTTTAATTTGGTTCTTCATAAAGTGCAATTCCCTGATTTTGTTACATTCACCTATCGATTTTGGTATTGTACTGATTTGGTTATTGTAAATTCGAAGCTCTATGAGGCTCTCCAAACCACCAATATCTTCAGGTAATTGTTTTATTTTATTACCAGAAAAATTTAAATATTTTAATCGACGCAACTGAGTAACTACTTTTGGAATCATAGAGAACTCATTATCTGCCATATATAAATATTTTGTTAATGGAAGTTTACATATATTTTCGGGTAATGTAGAAAGTTTATTGCCATTCATATCTAAAGTTTCTAGCTTTTCTAAAGCCTCTATTCGCTCCGGTATTGAGTCGATATTGTTTGCTGCAGCATTTAAATGGCGTAAAGATTTGATAGTCCAGATTTCATCAGACAGTTCGTTTAATTGATTATTATAAAGACTAAGACTTTCTAAAAAGTCTAAATGGCCCAATTCATAAGGAAGCTGTTCCAAATTTTGATTGTCCAAGTTTAAGCGATTTTTAAAAAGATATTTTTGTAACATGGATGAGAACTCGGTCTGATGAAACAGGAATATTTAAAGTAAATTTTTTCTCAGAATGTAACTGGTATAACCCATAAAATTATTAGGTAATGTAGCTATTACCTGATATCCCAGCTTTTCATAGAATCCTTTTGCTTGGAATTCTGCGGTATCCAGTTGAATCATTTGGCAGTGATTTTCTTTTGCGAAAACATCCAGTTGATCAAAGAGTTCACGTCCTAATCCTTGGCGGCGATACTGCTCATGGATCCAAACAGTAAATACGCGACACAGCGTGCCAAATATATCTCCTTTAATACCGCCAAGAACTTCCGATACCTCATTTTGTGCATGGATAATAAAGGGTTTTGCTTCATAATTGCCAATAATCGATTCATTAAATTTTTTTAAATTGTCATAAATGATTTTTGAAACAACATCATTTTCTTTAAAATCAGTGATGATTTTAAATGGCTCACTCATTCATATCTCCTACTCGATAAATTCGCAATTTTAATTCATTTTACAATGATTGGTGTTGTTTTATTTATTAAACCGATTGGCACTAAACGGCAATGGATCAACGATTAGGTCCTCATTGGTCATCATTTCAGCAAGCAAACGACCGGTAATAGGTCCTAAAGTCAATCCATGATGTGCGTGTCCGAATGCAAACCAAAGTCCCTTATGTCGGGGAGCTGGGCCAATAATGGGGAGCATATCAGGGGTACACGGTCTACAACCCATCCACGGTGACTTATCAATCCGTTTGGTAATTGGAAAAAGGGTGCGCGCTATAGGTTCTACCAAATCAAGCTGCACCGGGGTCTTTTTCGAGTCACGTGTGGCAAATTCTGCGCCTGTGGTAAGACGAATTCCGCGTGCCATAGGCGCGATTAAATAACCATTTTCTATATCAAGCACCGGATGATAAAGGTGTGCGTTTTGCCCTATTGCATAATGCATATGATATCCACGTTTCACGGCAAGTGGAAAACGATATCCAAGCCTTGTGCATAAGACATCGGACCAGGGTCCTAAAGCAATCACAGCAGCGTCGGCATGGATTAGCCCCTGCCCTGTTTGCACTGTCCATTGATTGGCTAAAGTGAATGCATCGCCAAAAAAGAACTGGCCACCAAGATGTTCAAAATATTTTGCATAGGCAGACACCAGCGCACCAGGGTCGCTTACCGTTTCTGAATCTACATACCGAAGAGCGCTTAATAACGATTTGTCGAGATCAGGCTCAACTTCTTGCAATGAAGATGAATCAAGGAACTCAAATTGGATGCCATACTCCGTTTTGCACTGCTCAGCAAATTGAAGTTCAGTATCTTGTTTTTTTGAGGTTCTAAACACTTTAATCCATCCTCCTGAGCGCAACAAAGGTCGCGCTTTTGCAGCATTGGCAAGAAAGTGATGCTCACTCACACTATGTTGGATTAAGGTTGCATAAGACTTCGCAATCTTTGCATGACGAAAAGAATGAGAGTTAACCCAATACTTCAACAAGAAAGGTGCAAGTTTTAGTATCGATTTTGGATGATATCGGACGTCAGGAGAATAATTCAAAGCATATTTAATTAGCGAAGCAATATCTCTTGGGAATGCATAGGGATATACCCCTTCACGCTGAATTAAGCCTGCGTTACCAAAAGATGTCTCATTTCCTGGCGATTTCAAATCGATCAAAGCTACGGAACGTCCCCGCATTTGCAAATGAGTTGCGATCGATACACCGACAATTCCACTGCCCAGGATAATGACATCAAATTTCATAAAACATAAACTCCATTTGCTGAAGAAAAAATATTATTATTGCGCCAGTTATACCAGCTTATAACGTATTCATTATGAAAATTAAATAAGGGCGACCTAATTTTTAATAAAGGAAAATAACAAGCGTTGGTCCAGCCTATATGTATTATTAAAGCACGATTCCAAGATAGGTAAGGTATAAAATTCCATTCAAAAGCAATGCGCCCACTTTAATCCCATGGGCTGAAATATTAAATCTTAACCAAGCTGTAGCCAGATAAGTAATAAGGATGCCCGTAAGTACTATCCGGGAAGGTTGCCAAGGGGTTAAAAGTATTCCTAATGCAGGTAATAATGTTCCCTGAAAAACCATCGCACCAGATATGTTACCAAAACCTAAAGTATCTTGGCCCTTACGTACCCAAATCACACTATTTACCTTTTCCGGTAATTCAGTTGCTACAGGAATAATAAGCAGCGATAACAGCAAAACAGGTAAACCAATAGAGTCTGCCACTTCATGTACTCCCTCAATGAATCCTTTTGCACTAAATACCAATAAAATCAAACCAAAAAGTAATTGAATCAGGATTGTTGTCAGATTGGTTTTTAAGCCTAGCCGGTTTAGAAGCAAGGGCTCATTCGTTATGACAGCATGTCCATCTTTGACTAAAGCTTTAGATGCACTCAATGTAAGTAATAAATAGATAAAATAAAGAGAAATGAGTGAAACACTAAATAAAATACGTATAGAGTTTGGCTTTATAGGAAGAAACATTGCTAAAGCACCGAATGTAAATGCGACTAAGAAAAAATTCAAATCTCTTTTAAATCCAGTAACCTCTGGTGCTATGTATCCCTTAACCCCCCGCTTTTTGATTACTGAAAAGGCCATAATAAACGTTGACAAGGTGGATAACATTAATGGAGCACCTAAAATTGCCCCTACACTAATTTCTTCATTGATTTGTCGATCAGGTGTTCCTGCAATAATTGCCAAAACTGGTACGGTTGTTTCTGGAAGTGCTGTAGAAATCGCTGCGAATATTGAACCGGTGACACCCGTTGAAATGTTTATTCTTTCACCAAAATATTCAAGCGCATTTGAGAATAATTGCGCTGATATTAGGATAAGAACGAGCATAACTAATAGTTCAAACCACATGTACATAGATATCCCTAATAATTACAACTAAATTATCATTATGAATAAGGCAACAAAAACATGCCATTCTTCTCTGGAGCTAGAGTGTTCGCGACAACCTGATGATCTGAATCAAATGCAAGTTTCTTGATATTGGCCGCAGCACAAAACCAGCAAGACAGCCAAGATAAATGCACAAAAACCCTTAATGATCCCTATAATCCAAAACAATTAAAATACAAGGCCCGCCAGCTATGAGATTGATTTTATGTTGCTTACAGTTTTGAATGGCGTCATTACTTTCTGCACCTGGTTGCATCCAAATATTTTTAATGCCCTTTTGAATTGCTTCTTCAACCACTTTCTCTGTAACTGCAGCTGGGGTGATGATGGAAATGCTTTCTACCTCGTCTGGCAAATCTCGTACTGAAGAGTAAACAGACAATCCCTCAATTAGATCTTCCCGAGGATTTACTGGATAAACTTTTTTACCATTTTGCAAATAACAACGTAAAACCTTATTTCCATATTTTCCACGATTGGATGAGGCACCGATCACCGCAAATGCTTTTGACTTAAAAAATGTATCCATTTGATCATTTATCATAGTAGCTGATTAAAAAATTAGGCATTTATTTAGTTTAGCAGTGAATAGTGATTCATGGTATCTTTGATGACTATCCGTTTGATATGTATAAAAATTTTGCCAGCATTTCTCTCTTATTTTTTAAAGGATTCGTCTTCACTATCACCCAAAATGCTTTCAATCCAGTTTTTTAATTTAGTATAGTGCGAACCCTCCCAATAAATTTTCTTGCACGATTGACACTGCATGAAGGTTTGATAATATTTTTGTGTTAACTCAGGAATATCTGCGACAATTTTCTTTTTTTCAATTTTTTTCAGCCTTCCATTACACGAAAGACATCGAGTCAATGGATTACACTGTTTTTTTAACTGGAACTGTTGTAACACTTCGTCTACTTGCTGTTGAGGATTGGTATGATGCATCCAATGCCCATGGGTAATGCTTTTATTTTTCAAAATCCCGATATCACGTGTTAATACTATTCGATGTTCATTAACACTGCATTGAATGATGAACTTATCCGTTAAATTATTTGCGTAAACCACATCAAATCCGAGTAGACGCAAATACTTGGCTAGTTTTCCAAGATGCACATCCAGAATAAAGCGAGGTTTTCTCAGTGGTTTGGGATGTAGTCGTATGATTTCACTGACATCAAAAGCCTCAAAAACAGGATATACGGAGATGAAATCTCTATCTTGGACAAGATAGTTAAAATCGACTGATATTCCATTGACTAATATCACTTCGATTTCAGTATGTGGAATTCCAAGAGATTCGATAACCTCTTTAATCGATGTTTTTTGTGATACGGTATGAATAAACTGCGTTTTACGCTTTTCTGGTGGGAGAAAATCATTTAATTCTTCATAAAACCGTAACTGAATGGAAATCATAGGCTGGTTATCATATTCACCTTGCTATAATTTATGGCATAAAAATTTGAAAAATAAAATGAGGAAAACAGATCAGCTGAATTGCAGCGAGTCATCCGAGCAGAGCGTGGGATCTCCACGCTGTGGCACGGTGTTACGATGGGGGCTCCCTACTACACTCGGGATGACATAATTTGTTGCATTCAGAGAACCAAAAATGTATGCGAAAACTTAAAAAAATTGATTGGAGCTCTTTAAAAACGCTGTACGGATGGATCCAATCGATCTAACGCTTGAAAAGGAAGCATCCATCCCGGATATTCCGGTGGTAAGGCACTTACTTCATCTAACTGTTTTAGTTCTTCAACGGATAATTTGAGTGTCACAGCCTCTAAATTATCTTCTAATTGTTCTATGCGCTTGGCACCAATAATAACAGAAGTTACAGCTGGTCTGGTAAGTACCCAGGCTAATGACACACGAGCGACACTACAATTATGGTTATCCGCTATTGGTCTGAGTACATCAAGAATTTTCCAAGCCCTATCCTTGTCGACAATGGGAAAATCAAAACTGGAACGACGAGCGTGTTCTGGTGTTTGATTTTCACGGCTGAATTTACCTGATAGTAAGCCACCCGCAAGTGGGCTCCATACCAGCAGCCCCGTTTTTTCAGCTTCCAATAACGGTATAATTTCTCGTTCTAAATCTCGTCCAGCCAACGAATAATAGGCTTGCAACGTATCAAAACGAGCCAGGTTTTTAAATTGAGAAATTCCCAATGCTTTTGCAATTTTCCAGGCTTGCCAATTTGAACACCCAATATAGCGAACTTTTCCTTGTTGGACTAACGCATCAAGTGCTCGTAGCGTTTCTTCGATTGGGGTAATGGGATCATTTCCATGAATTTGATACAAATCAATATACTCAGTATTCAGTCGACGAAGACTTGCATCCACAGCATCCATAATATGCCCCCGAGAGGCCCCTATATCATTGTAACCTTGGCCCACTCTCCCATATACTTTAGTTGCGATCACTACGTCTTTGCGTGCGATATTAAGGTTTTTTAAAGAGTTTCCTAAAAGACGCTCGCTTTCTCCTTCTGAATAAATATCCGCAGTGTCGAAAAAATTTATCCCTGCATCTACAGACGCTTTGATGAGCTTATCTACACCTGCTTGGTCAACCGCACCAACCGTTTCCCAAAATCCTTTTCCCCCAAAAGTCATCGTTCCTAAACAAAGAGTAGAAACAAGCAAGCCAGTATTTCCTAAAGTCTTATATTCCATAGCCCTATCTCCAATCGAATAATTCATGAATTGATACTACACCAACTCATTGTGCCGTGCTCCAAATATTGCAAGCCCTTGAGTTCGAAACCAGTATTTGTCTTCGCCCACAAAATAGGCTTTTAACTCAGGGATCTCTTGAATATCTGAATAACCTGTTGTTACAAAATAACTTTTCCCTAAAAGTGAATATTCTTTAGTATTCCGTGAAGGAGTTACCAGAATGTGTCCCTCAGGAATAATTTTGATTAATTGTTCAATAAATTCGACTATCTCATTTCCTTTTTCTATCCCATTTTCCACACCAAGCAAATAGGGGACAAAAGCAGTATCAAAGGTTTGAGTTCCATCATTCCTAAGCAGTTGCTCTATTGTCCCTACATGGAATTGAATGTTTTTATCAAGTTCATAATTACTTTGGATTTTGGATCGCACTGCCTGTTGAACCAATCCCACCATGTAGTGAATATAGGTTCTTCTTAAGGAATTCGGCAGTATCAACCAGGATAAAAAATGAGTGAATTTTCCACTGGATAAAGTCATTAACGGAGGATACCAGCAGGTCAGTGCAGCGAATAACTCACCGATTGAAGGAAGTGGATTTCCATGATTATCATATTCACGATAAAGGTAATATTTTTTAAATGCTTTCATCCAAGCAATGGTAACGGGATCTTTATCATAGGCAGTAACGGCTTTCGCACCTGCTTGAGCCAATAGAAAACTACTATTTCCATATCCAGGAATGACCAAGACATTTTTTCCCTCCACTTCTCCTCGAAGGTCATATCGCTCCTTTCGATCTCCTGCCAATGCGGATGCGATATAGCGCTCAGCTCCCATTGGATAAATTTGCACTTCTTTATAATCAGAAAGTCTTGTTATACGCCTGTCTAAGATCCATTTTTTTTCTTGTTTACTTAAAATGGTTTCAGTAGCTGACATAAAATTCCTAAATTAATTTTGTGAGGGTTTTAAACTTGATGACTTTATCATTTTTTTTAAAAGCATGGGTGACACTCTAAAATTATTGTTTAACTTTTCCGCGAGTTTTTTCCCTACTCTACGTAAAGGCTGCTCAATAAATACATGCAATAACCATGATAATAATAATGAAGCACTTATAACGATACTGAGTGATAGCCAAATTTCAAACTTCATCTCCAACATCATACGCAGAGCAATATAACCTGCGATACTATGAATGACATAAAGTGGATAACTTATACGAGCCCAAAAATTAAATACAGGATTTGCTTTGAAAAAATGTGGAAATATAGAAGCAAATAAAAATGTTAATAGAGCAAAAGCATAGCTCCATGCCAGGATTAAATTTCCTGAATAAGGCCCTGACCACCAAGCGATACAAAACATAGCAAATAAAGTACCGATTATAAAATATCCCAAATCAGGTTTAATTTGATGACAATGTACATAATGCAAAACCACACCAATGAATATAAAAATGATATATTGTGCGGACATCATATACGTTTCTGCGCCAATAAAAGCTACAAAATTAGTTGTTGCCCACTCAGGAATCCTGTGCGACATATAGCAGTTCAAAAGAAAAAGTAATGTGGGTATAAAAAAAACAGTTAGCGAATACCGACGAAACCAGATAACGAATAGTGCTGCGATGAGATAGAATTTCATTTCTACTTCAAGAGTCCAGACGATAACATCGATATTTCTTGATGCAAAAATGTCGCGAATTCCTGGTAGATAGTGAAATATTATTTCCTTAAACGTATATGGCCATGCAGCACCAAAGAATTTTCCACCTAAAAATAGAGCCATTAAAGTGAAACTAAATCCAACGGCATAAGTAGGAACTATACGAAAAAAGCGATTCACGAAAAAACTAATGCTATTGGTCTTCTGAAGTGAAAAGGGAATAACAAATCCGCTGATTATAAAAAATAATCCTACCCCATAAGCACCCCAGTCAAAAAGTGGAAATGGGTTAAGCCATCCAACATAAAAGGGTGTCGCGTGTGTTTCAGGGGTTAATAGAGGTGCGTTAATTAGATGAGCAATAGACTCCCTCTTATACCAAAAAGCACTTAGATAATGAGAAACAACGACAAATAAGGCAGCAAGACCTCTTAAGGTATTTGCAAATTCAATCGTAGAATCTTCATGAGAGCCACCCAAGCGGAATTCTTCTAATTTGTTAATAGGATTCATATCTCAATGTCTAGAATTAGATTTTGTGATGCAGCAATCCTAATTCCTTTCTTCTCGGGAATAAAGTTTTTTAGCTGTAAATGCCGCTTTAATATCGTGACAGTTAATTGTGCTAATATTATATACAAATAGGCCATAAAGTGAGAGAAATATGCAATACAAGACAACAGTTGAAGTTGAGCGTGATGGCTCTCTTGTTATGACAGATGGAACATTATCTGCTAACGGTGATATGACCTTTGCTTATCATGCACTGGTGACAATTTGCAATGATCAAGCTAACAAAGGACATACGTTCAAAAGAGATGAACAATTTAAAGTTCAGCCTGTAGTACAGTCAAGTTCTGGTTTCCATTCAGATAGGCTTAAGGTAACGATTAATCCGGAATTTGCAAAAGATGCAATTGCAGTGCTCAAAAAAGAATATCCAGGATTAACAATAAGAAATGAAGAACAACTTGAGCGAATGAACGAACAGAATCATAAATTCCAATAGCTGTCCTTATGCTCTGGAAAATGGAGTTTCTTTGGTAGTAATTGTTTGCGTTGTTATTTGTTAAGTCAAATAACAACGCATTTTAAATGATGCTATGAGCTATTTTCTTTAGGAAATATCGCTACTGGATAAAAGCAATTCATACCCCATTAGTTGGAAAATTTTTTTTAATAATAATAGTTTACAAATTAACAGAATAAATTCATTATCTTGTTCCGAGAATTTAGCAAATAGGAGCCTGATGCTAAATTTAGCGTTCTGTTATCCTTCCACAATAGATGAGATAAAAATGAACCCTTTGCCTCAATTTAACCATTTTATTTAAGGAAAAATGTATGGCTAAAATTTTATGTGTTCTCTATGAGGATCCGATTAATGGATATCCCAAGTATTATGCTCGAGACACACTTCCAAAAATAGAACACTATCCTGATGGACAAAGTGTCCCGACTCCCAAGCATTATGATTTTAAACCAGGAACTTTACTGGGTTCGGTTTCTGGTGCTTTGGGTTTACGCCAATTTCTTGAAGCGCAAGGACACCAATTTATAGTGACTTCAGATAAGGAAGGCCCTAATTCAGTTTTTGAGAAAGAATTGCCCGACGCTGATGTGGTTATTTCCCAACCTTTTTGGCCTGCTTACTTAACTGCTGAACGAATTGCCAAAGCAAAAAAACTACAATTAGTCATTACTGCAGGTATTGGTTCGGACCATGTAGACTTGCAAGCTGCTCAGGAAAATAATGTAACTGTAGCTGAAGTTACTTATTCAAACAGTATTAGTGTTGCCGAGCATGTGGTGATGATGATTCTTTCTTTAGTACGTAATTATCTGCCCTCCCATCAGTGGGTTGTTCAAAAAGGTTGGAATATTGCTGATTGCGTTGTGCGTTCCTATGATTTGGAAGGAATGACTGTAGGTTCTGTAGCATGCGGACGTATTGGTTTGGCTGTCATGAAACGTTTAAAACCATTTGATGTTAAATTGCATTATACAGATCGCCATCGTTTACCAGAAAAAACTGAAAAAGAATTGGGTCTTGTATTTCATCATGATGTGGAGTCTCTAGTCCAAGCATGCGATGTCATTACGATTAACTGCCCTCTTACGCCTGAGACAGAGAATTTGTTTGATGAGCGATTGATAAATAAAATGAAGCGCGGCTCGTATTTAATCAATACTGCTCGAGGAAAAATATGCAATCGTGAGGCCATTGTGCAGGCTTGTAAAGATGGACAACTTGCAGGCTACGCCGGTGATGTATGGTTCCCACAACCTGCACCTAAAGATCACCCATGGCGCTCAATGCCTAATCACGGCATGACTCCACACATTTCGGGAACTTCGCTGTCTGCTCAAGCTCGTTATGCTGCAGGCACTCGGGAGATTTTAGAGTGTTGGTTAGAAGGACGTCCTATCCGTGATGTTTATCTTATTGTCGATAAAGGCAGACTAGCCGGTACGGGAGCACACTCCTATACTACGGGAAATGTGACGGCCGGTGCTGAAGAAGCATAGATGATTTGTTGTAACAATAGGTACCGCGCTTCATACGCGGTGCCTGCTTGATTGGCCTAACAAAGAATATTGATTAGAAACTTCTATGTTAGTGAGTAGGAGCCCAACTGCGATCATTCTCTTCTTGTTCCTCTAATCTGAGCTCACTATTGTATCCAAGTGCGTGTCGTATGAACGTAATGAGTTTCATAATAATATTTTGCTGATTTTCTTCAAGACGCTCAAAAGCCTTGGTTACATTGGGCATGTCCGACAATTTTGTAAGTTCAAAAGAAGTGATCGCTACAACTTCGCGAGATATATTTATTTTAATAAGGGCCTCAACCGCATTCACGGTTTCTCCTGTTGGGCTATCGGTAACATGAGTTTGCCAAATGCCTTTAAATATAAAATCCACACTATTGTCATTAACAACTTCTAATTCTATTTTGTGCTCGGGTACGTCAGGAGACATCCATATAGGATATTCATTTTGTAAATACAGCAATGTGTCGACTATTTTATTCATTGCAAAGTGTAAGCTAAGCCTGCTTTGCAATGTCATATGTAAAATTTTATTTTGAAATGCAGCATCGTTTATGCCTCTATCAGCTAAACAACGACGAAAACCATCTAAAGTTATTTTAGTATTTTTACTTCTCAATTCTGGAAAAACGGCATAGCTCGAGCTTCGGCCTATTTCTTTCTCATCCTCAGCATTAAAAGTAGAAATTGAATCATTTTGTTTCGATTCACGAATAATCGAACTTGCCCTTTGAATTTGAGTAAAGAATCCTAAACCATTTGTAGCGTATTCTAAATTTAATTTAGTCATTTTGCTCTCAATAAAACCCCAAAATATATTACATATTGCATTCAAAATAATCAACTTATATCGGGGTAGTGCGAGATTTTATACTTATTGACGTTATTATCACTTTATTTTATTCACAGATTAATATCAGTGGTGATACCGCCACATCCGTCATATTCAAGGTTTGATTGAAAAATAATTAATGGAAGAGATAAATTTTGAGGTCTTATGCTTTTGTTTTATTAAGAGATATAAATACTTCTCCTATCCGCCTTATTAAGCTTCAATATCTTCTATAATATAAAGAAGTATGAAACATTCTTGTCTAACCAGTTGCTAAGGAAATAAATGATTTCTATAGACGGCTATGCATTACGAGAAAAAATGCGGCATAACCATAATATTGATACCTATTATGCCTTGCGACTTAGAGACAGTCGAAGAGTTCTTCTTAAAACACCAAGTAAGCCCCACTCAAGCTCTGAGAACTTGGCTATCTTGCAACATGAATATTATTTGCTCAATATGATTGAGGCGCCAACCATTATAAAAGCTTATGATTTTCTGCAAAATTTAAAAACGCCTGTCTTAATTCTTGAGGATGTCAAAGGACAATTATTAACGTCATACCTTCTTATGCATCAATTAGACATTGAGAGTTTTTTAATTTTATCTTTGCAACTTGTTGATATAGTTGGAGAATTACATCAGCGACATATTATTCACAAAGAAATTAAACCATCTAATATCGTTATTGATCCAGACCAACTGAACCTCAAGCTGGTTGACTTAAGCTCCTCTTCCAAGTTAACTGAAGAAACCTTTGATTACCTGAAATTAGAAACATTAGAAGAAGACTTGGCCTATATCTCCCCTGAACAAACGGGACGTATTAACCGTCCAGTTGATTATCGCACCGATTTTTATTCACTGGGTATCACATTTTATGAAATGTTGACTAATCGATTACCCTTTCAAACAGTTGATACGCTTGAATTAGTACATTGTCATATTGCCAAAAAGCCCCCAACTGTATTGGAAGCGAGACCGGATGCACCCAAGATGTTGGATGCAATTATCGAGAAGTTGTTGTGTAAAATGCCAGAGGACCGCTATTCCAGTATTATTGGATTGAAATCGGATCTTAGGGAATGCTTAAATCAATGGCAACAAAAGGGAACGATTAATGAATTTCCCCTTGGACGAAATGATATTCGCGATCATTTAAGTATTTCTCGTAATTTATATGGCAGAGAAATACAAGTAGAAAAACTAATCAAAGCTTTTAATCGAATTAGCCACAGTGGTAAAGAAATTGTTTTGATTGCGGGATATTCTGGCATCGGGAAAACCTCATTAGTGAAGGAAGTACATAAACCGATTATTCAACATAGAGGATATTATATTCAGGGCAAATTTGATCAACTACAACGAAGTACCCCTTATAGCGCCATTGTTGCCGCATTTAAAAATTTAGTAAAACAAGTCCTATCAGAGAGTGAAAACAAACTAGAGAAGCTAAAAAAATTGCTTATCCATTCTCTAGGCAATATAGGTCAGGTTGTCATTGATGTTATTCCAGATGTTGAGCTCATTATCGGCAAACAACCACCAGTAGTCCCGTTGAGCCCTGCTGAAACACAAATACGTTTTAATCTGGCATTTCAAAATTTTGTACGAATCTTTGCTCAAGCAGAACATCCACTCGTCATGTTTTTAGATGATTTACAATGGGCTGATAATTCTTCCCTAAATTTTATTGAAAACTTGTTACAAGATAGAGAAACGAATCACCTACTCATTATTGGCGCTTATCGTGATAATGAAATCAATGAGAATCACCCATTGCAATTAAGCATTAACAACCTAGATAAAAATAAAGTGAACTTAAGCACCCTGACTCTACAGCCACTACGCTTAAATAACATTCAAAGTCTTCTGGTCGATACATTATCCAGTTCACCCAAAAAAGTCCATGATTTGGCCAAATGTATTTTTAATAAAACTCAAGGTAACCCATTTTTTATTAATGAGTTTCTTAAAATAATTTATGCACAAAACTTATTGGTCTTCTCTTATGAGCATGCTGCTTGGGAGTGGGACTTAAACAAAATTCAACAACAGAGTGCCACGGATAATGTCATTGATCTTTTGACTAGCAAAATTCACTTACTCCCCAAAGCCACACAAGAAATCTTAAAATTAGGGGCCTGTTTCGGCTATCAGTTCAACTTTAAAACCTTACAAATAATTACCAATCAATCGACGAGCCAGATGGCGGCGCACTTGTGGGAAGCGATGAAAGCAAATTTAATCTACCCAGTTGAGGAAGCTTATAAAACATCGGGGTTGATGGGTTTAAATGAAACAATTACAAATCTTAGCAACACATCACTACATTATATTTTTGTTCATGACAGAATTCAGCAAGCTGCTTATGAGTTGATAAATGAACAAGAAAGACCGGATATTCATTTAAAGATAGGCAAATTATTATTAAAAGATGATCCCCTTGTAGAATATGATGAGCGGCTTTTTGATGTATTAAAACATTTTAATCAAAGTATTTCATTAATTCATAAATCAAGCGAACGATTGAAGTTGGCTCAATATAATTTATGGGCAGGACAAAAAGCAAAATTAGCCTCTGCATATGATGTTGCAAACGAGCATCTAACTGTCGGTGTTGAACTATTAAAACCATATAATTGGAAAAAAAATTATAATCTTATCTTCCAACTTTTTAAGGAGTTTGCAGTTTGCAGATATTTAATTGGTGATTTTAAAATTGCAGATGAGTATTTTAGCGAGCTCTTAAAGCATGCACATGATGCTTTGGATAAAATTGAAATTTATCGTTTGAAGATTGAAATGCTCTCGGCACTGGGAAAACATACTGAAGCCCTACAGATAGGATTAAATGCATTACGAAGTTTTGGCATGAAGATACCAACGAATCCAAGTTCAATTAATATATTGGCCTCAATCTTTAGAATAAAATTTCAATTAAGACATACTAAAATTGAAAACCTACATTTACCTCTGGTGAGTGACTTAAAGCAGATCGCGATAGTTAATCTAATTACTCAACTGCTCAATAGTGCATTTATCACAAATCAGCAATTGTTCGTGCTTCTGACCTGCAAAAATATTATTTTAAGCTTAAAGTACGGATATACTGAAAGTACATCGATGTCAATTCCGGTCTATGCGTTTATTATTATGCATTCCTTAAATTTGTACGATGATGCCATTTCATTTGTAACGCTATATAACCGGCTGAAGAATGAATATGGTGCATCAAGTTTTGAAGGTAAAAATCAATTCGTTCTGGGTACTTTTATTGAGCCCTATCAAAAATCACTTACTTTATGCAATAACACAGTGATTAAAGCATTTAAGTTGTGTTGTGAAGTAGGTGACTTAGTATACAGTAATTACAGTAACCTACTCCTGATACTCCATTCATTGTCAGCAGGTAAAGAGTTAGATGAAAGTAAAAAATACATAAAATCGGCTTTATCCTTTATGTCACGCATGAAAATATCAGATTTTGTTAATGTAACCACTTTTTGGGATTATATGACGCAAGGCTTGGAGCAGCCTCAGTTTACAAAAATCAAGCAATTATCTTTATTTGAAAAAAATATCATTAGTGGAAGAAATAAAACCGAATTAAGCTTTTTCTATAGCTCTCTGACACAGCTACACTTTCTCCTGGGTAATTTTGCTGAGGCAGTCCAAGCAGGAGGCAACCATGAGATCTATTCGGAATATAATAAAGGCATGATTAGCCATTTTGATGGTAAATTTTACTATGCGTTATCCCTGCTAAGCTTATTACCCCAGTTACCCAAAAACAAACATCGTCTTTATTTAAAAAAATTAAAGCAACTCAAAGCATTTATTAAAAAATATGAAACTTGGTGTCCGGGAAACTTTAAAGCTTATTCTTTGCTTATAAATGCTGAATATATGAGTCTAAAGAAGCAAAACGAGAGTGTCCTGGTACTCTATGAGCAAGCAATCGAAGCTGCTCTTACAAGTGGGCTAGTCTTAGTTGCGGCAATTGCCAGTGAGCGCGCTGCTTACTTTTGCGATAAAATCAAAATAGATAATATCGCAAAAATTTACATGTCTCATGCCCATCACTACTTCAAGGATTGGGGGGCACTTGCCAAAGTAAAACATTTAGAACAATCTTCTCAGACAACGGCATTAATTAACTACTATCCCGATCTGCAAGTTAAAACGCCGACTCTAGATATGTTGACCGTTTTAAAATTTAATCAGCTTATTTCTAGTGAAATTCGCCTGGATAAATTACTTCAAAAACTGTTAGTTATTGTATTAGAAAATGCAGGAGCACAACGAGGTATTATCCTGATTCAGGATAATGATAAGTGGATGATTGAGGCAGAAGGAAATTTAGATCATCAAATGATTTACCTCAATAGCCCAATAGATCAGGAAAATACCGTAGGATACCCTACTTCCATCCTGAATTATGTTCAACGGACTCAAAAAGCCATTATTTTAAATGATGCAATTCAATCAGAACTCACTGTTCAAGATGAATATGTACAGCAAGAAAATCCAAGATCTCTTTTAATGATGCCGTTGTTTTATAAGAGTCAATTATGTCGGATCCTGTATTTAGAGAACAACAGCAGTAGCTGTACCTTTACGCCAAGTCATTTGGATAACTTGCAATTGCTCGCTTCCCAAGCAATGATTTCACTCGAAAATGCCAAACTTTATTATCAAGCGACTCATGATCCATTAACCGGATTAGCCAATCGAAATTTACTCTATGAAATATTTCAACACAATACAAATCAGGTGACCCGATTTCAGGGAAAGATTGCTTTACTATTTTTGGATATTGATTATTTTAAGGTAATTAATGACAGTTTGGGACATGATAATGGAGATAAGATGCTGATTCATGTAGCAAAAACAATTACTTCTTGTTTACGTGAATTTGATATCGCTGCTCGAATAGGTGGTGATGAATTTGCAATAATCCTTTTCAATATCAATTCAAAGGAACAAATTACAACAATCGTTGAGCGATTGCTCGCTGATATTACCAAACCAGTTCCTGTAGATGAACATTTAATTCAAATCGCATCCAGCATGGGTATAAGTATCTACCCTGATGATGGGAAGAATATAGAAACGTTACTTAAACAGGCTGATACAGCTCTTTATCAAGCAAAAGAGAAAGGAAGAAATCAATTTCATTATTATTCTAATGAACTCTATGAAGAGTACCAACAAACCCATGGACTGGGTAAAGAGCTACAACGTGCCTATGATAAACAAGAATTTTTCTTAAAGTATCAACCAGTTTGTGACGCACGCACAGGAAACATAGTTGGACTTGAAGCTTTATTGCGCTGGGCTCATCCAGAAAAAGGTGTCTTAGATGCTGGAAAGTTTATCCCTAATTTAGAAAAAAGCCCATTAATCATTCCAGTGAGTGAATGGATTATCAGAAATGTATGTCGTCAGGCGAAGGACTGGCAAGATAAAAAAATGCTTGCAGGACCTATTGCGATTAATATATCCACAGTCCAATTTATTCGACATTCACTGAGTAAAATCATTGCTGATGCTTTGGCCGAAAATCAACTTGATACATCCTCTATTGAGTTGGAAATCACAGAATCAGTTTTCATTGAATATAGTGATAAGTTATACAAAGAAATTAATTTATTAAAAGAAATGGATATTAGTTTAGTGATTGATGATTTTGGTACTGGTTATTCCAGTTTATCTTATTTAAAACATTTACCCGTTAAAAAAATAAAAATCGATAAAGCATTTATTAATAATTGTCATAATGATTATTTAGATCAAACGATTATTAAAGCAATTGCAACAATCGCGCATAAGTTAAATATAAAGGTTGTTGCTGAAGGAGTTGAGAACGAATCACAACTTCATTTTTTACGGGAACAAGGCATTGATGGAGTCCAAGGATTTTATTATTACCAGCCATTATCAGTAGAAGAATGCAAAATATATTTGCAAAACAAAAAATAGAACATTTGAACGATAGATCCCTTATGGCTCAAAAAGCTTTTTTTATATCATTTACCGCTTATATTTTTTACAAAAATCATTTTAAGCATCTATACTTACCTATGATTTTAATTATTTTAACTAAGGAAGGTACTTATCATGTATAAGAAAATCATACAAGCAGCTGCATTCTCTTTTACGTTAGCACTTAGCCCAGTAGTATTAGCCCATTCCTGGGGCTGCGGGGAAGGATTGAAAAATATGGTTGAATCATTAAAACTTGATGACAGCCAAAAATCTAAGATAAAACCTGTTTTAGAGCAACTAAAATCAACAATACAAAATGATGCAGCTCAAATGAAGGGCTTACATGATCAACTCAATCAACAAGCTGAATCGGCTAATATGGATCAATCAACAGTGGACAGTTTAATCGATAAAAAGACAAAACTGATCGGCGACATGATGAAAGCCAAAATAGCCGCTAAGAATCAAATTTATGCAGTTCTGACCCCACAACAAAAAACAGAACTTCAAAATAAAATGAAAAAAATGAAAGAAAAGATGGAAGAAAAATTTAAAAGCTGTCATGAAGAGTAAACGAAGTATCTTAGGAACTTTTTTAACAACTCGCTAGACTGAGTCAAAATGTCGTGATTTTAGAGCACGAAATACAGCGTACAGGAACAAAGCATTTAAAATCACGACATTTTGCCAGGATAGTGGGATCGTCACCCGATCCTATTTCAATTCAGGAACAATCGTGATAATTCCTGAATTCTTAATCCAAACGGGCAAGAAATGTTATTAGATGAATATCTGTGTTGTGATGCAACAGAACTGGCAAAACGAATCAAAACACACGAAATTAGCCCACTTGAAGCCTTGGATTGTGCTCTTTCCCGGCTAATTGAAGTCAATACAACACTCAATGCGGTAGTGACTGATTGTTCCGATTTTGCAAAGAAATGCCTCAGCACGCTTCATGGAGATGAACCCTATTATGGTGTTCCTCTATTAATAAAGGATTTGGGGCAGCCCATTGCTGGAGTACGCGCTACCGAAGGATCACGCTTTTTTGCTAAAAATATTCCTCAAATCACAAGTGATTTAGTGAGTAAGATGATTTCATTGGGCTTTATCCCTTTTGCAAAAACAAATACACCAGAGTTAGGCCTTTCCTATGTGACTGAATCTGCATTATTAGGACCATGTCACAATCCTTATGACCTTAATAGAACTACAGGAGGCTCCTCTGGGGGTTCAGCTGCAGCAATTGCTGCAGGTATTGCGCCTATTGCTACAGCGAGTGATGGAGGTGGCTCCATTAGGATCCCTGCCGCATGTTGTGGCCTATTCGGTTTTAAACCAACGAGGGGATTAACTCCAACAGGTCCTTTAACGGATGAATTATGGTCTGGCCTGGCAGTAAATTTTGTATTAACCCGCTCTTTACGAGATTCTGAGGCATTATTTAAGCAATTGGCCGATCAATCTCGAGTGCATCCTCTTATTCCAGATAGAAAATTAAACATAATCTACTTAGATGGCGTTTTTGCACCAGTACCTGTTGCGGAACCATGCCTGGAGGCGGTGCGCATAGTTGAAGAATTATTAAAAAGTTTAGGCCATACAATACAAAGAAAAAGCTTGGCATTAGATCTTCAAAGTATCGGTGATTGTGTGATTACCCTTATTGCCGCAAATACATATACCGTTATTAAAATCCAAGAGACTCAATTAAAGAAAAAAGCAACGCGTGATGAACTTGAACCGGTGACATGGGAATTCTATCAACGAGGAAAAAAACTTACTGCTGGAGATTATTTAATTGCCAAGAGTCGTTTATACCAGCTCATTCAGCCCCTTCACCAGTTACTAAAACTAAATGATTTAGTACTTACGCCGGCTTTAGCACAGCTTCCATTGCTTATAGGAGAATTGAGTACACAAGATGATTTTGAGCATTATTTACAAAAAAATGTAGAATTTTCTCCTTTTACTTCATTGTTTAACCAAGCAGGCCTACCGGCGATGACCCTTCCAGTCATGTTACATGATCAGCTTCCGATATCAGTACAAATGGGGGCTACTCAAGGAAATGACTTATTGTTGTATTCTGTGGCAAAAAAAATGCAATCAATGCTGCCTGATTTAAGTCAAGTAATGCCCTACAAGTTAAGCCAATAAATGTTAAAAAAAGCGATTAATAACCAAAATCAGTTCGGTTCAAGACCATATTGTTTTCACCAGAGAAAGATGCGAAAACTAAAGTGATTTTATTTCCTTTCAAATTCCCCCTCTTATTTTCCACATGCAATGACCAGCAACCATTTTGAGCGCATTGCTTCTTAGCTGCCTGAATCCGCGATACTTGTATCAATAACCCAGCCATTGTGTGCTTCGATGGCTTCGCTAATGTCTCAGAACATTAATCAAATATTCTTACCACAGAGATTAGCAAAACCTATGAGACAAAGGTTCTTCGCAATTTACAAGTTAATCTCTTCAAACAGCAGTTTGGAAAGGCTTAAGCGCGACAAGTCTTTAATAATAAAAGAGATCTGTTAGGTTATATATCTCTGTGATAGTATGCGCGCCTGCTGTAGCAAATAGGAAAGGACTTAGCTGATGAAGACATCTTACAGAAAAGTTAAAAGAAGAATTTTAAATTTTTTATCTCCTCATTCATCCCCTATACATCCCATTGAAGTACCACCTTCAGATCAAATTTATGGCAAATTAACAACTCGAGAACAGATGTCATTTTTTGTTGTACAAAGTGATGTCTCTGCATCAGGAGATGTTGAAACTCAGTTAGAGGAAAATAAAGAAATTCAATCCGAGCAGATAGAAGACAATCGGAGTGATAGTGAGACTGATAGTGATGGTTTAGATGAATTTCTCTTGCATGCGGTAACACTGGAAGATCAATCGCTTCATCAGAAATTTTCTACGTTGCATAGTTCCTTAGATAATTTAGAAAAAGCAATCGACCAAATTACACCGAACCAATTCAACTCTGAGCAATACGCTCATATCAATGAATTAATGCAACAAATCACAGTAAGTTATTATGAACAAATTCAGTCTAATTTTCATTATCGCAATTGGTTTTTGGCTATACGGGATAAGTACCAACAGGCACACATTTCTCTTTTAAAACATTTCTATACTGTATCGCCAGAAATAGAAGTCTCGACAAATAATCCACAAGCATTGGTTGATAAATTACAATACAAAATAGTACCAATGATGGAAATATGCAGTAATCTTAGCCAATCAATGACCTATGATGCAAAAAGTCTCGATCAGTTACTATCCTTACTTCATTTGGTGATGCTGCTTGTGGGTGGAAAAGATAAAAGAGCTAACATCTCATCTAATGTAGCCCTTTTGTCTGCAATAACGAGGATAAATGATAAAGAGCTGCAAATAAGGCTGCATAAGACAATTCTTGATAGTTTAAAAAACATTCTGAAAATATGTGTGTCAGCTCATTTAAAAGAAGGCACGATTAAAGAAAACTACATCATAGTTAATGGGCAAAAACAACATGTAGATATTTTAAGAGAATCGATAATTACTTTATCTGACTTACTTTCTATTCTTTCACAAACAACATCAGAGATTACCGCAACAAAACTGGCCGGATTATTAAACAGTAACGTGGACCTATTTGAAAAACTAGCTGCTGTAGAAAATTATGTTTCCACTAGTGAAGACATTAAAGCCAATTATTATTTTTTAGAATATATTTATGATGCTATAGAGCATTTTCAAAAACAAACATTAGTTCAATTTGATCGGGATCCTTATTTGGTTCAGGTGGTATTAACTGTTTTATGGAGCAGATATGAAGCGATATGCACCAGGAATTTTATTCATGATTTGCAGTCCAGGCCTGTAACGAATAATCCAGTGCTTTTCAGTGCATCAGGGAATCTTCGCAAGTTAAAACTAAGTGATAAATATAAATCCGAACGTTTAGCAGTCGCCGTGCTTTCTTTAAATGCAGATGATTTAAAAAGGTGGATCGCGAGTGAGAAATCAGCACATGATGATTTTTATCAAAAAATAGATACAGCCCGCCTAATGATTGCGAATCGGATTGCGAATATAAACGAGCTGGTTACGAAACTAAATCATCCTGACCAAGCCAAACCCAATTTTTTATTCGCAGTGATTCAAGTTCTAGAGGATTTGAAGCTATTTCCTCAAGAGGTACTAAGTCAATTAAAAGGCTTATCTTTTCAACAAATGCTCCCTAGATTAAAAGTTATGTTGGAAGAAAAACAACACGAAGCAAAGAAAATCGAGGAGTTCTTGGCCATTCCATTATTAAATCGAGGATCCTACATCCAATTAGAGGTTGGTGCTCGTTCAATATCGATACCTACAGAGGAAATTAGGAATTTAGCGTATCTCGCTGGTGGGGAATTTGGCATTGTCTATTCAGCTAAATATTTAGGCAATAACCCCGAAATATGCGCCCTGTTCCCCTCCCGTATGATTGTCTTCAAAGAACTAAGAATAAAAACACCAAAAAGCTTGTATGAATTTGAACAGGAAAGAAATATTTGCCTTACGTTGTCTGAATTATCGAAGAAAAATCCAGGATTGAATTGTCCATCCAGTGCCAAAGGATTCATTGTTCATAATACCCAACAAACTGAAATAATAATGAGTGAATATGTTATTGGGCAACAAACGCGCATGCTGGACAACCAATTCGAACAAAAAAGTATCGATGGGTCAAAAATTGCAATGATACTTCGTAATAAAAGTAGAATAGAACAGTTTTTAATTTTAGCGTCGATTAGTATGGGAGTTATTAATGCAGAACTTTTAATGATTGATAAAGCCGAAGTCTTACACTTAGATGCTGCATTACGTAACATCCTGTTACAAATAAACGAAGACGGTAGTTACACCGCAAGGCCTACAGATTTTGGATTAAGTAGAGTTCTCGGTAAGCCACTTGAAAATGGTCGTAAATTTACTAAAGAACCAGAATCCGCTGCAAAGTTTCCTTTGCCATCAATATCGATGCAGCGCTTTTTTGGTCACGGTGGCTTAGTAGAGGAAAGTGCAGGCTTATATGAATTGAAAATATTATTATTAGGATTTGTTTCCTCTTTATTGAATATTGATATGAGGATGTACATACGAAAAGATCGAATCGCTTCAGGTTCGACAGACGACCTATTAAGTTATATTGAATTACTCGCTTACTATAATACTAAATATCAAAACCGTTTCGATTTTGATGTAATTGATCAAGAGAACATATCAAGATATTTTGACAATGTCTTATTTTTGTTAAATACACAGGTTTTTGAGAAACAGCAGGGTCTTGCTTATATACAAGATGTTTTAAAAGATCTTTATATTGTCCTCGAGCCCTTCATTGTCAGTCGATATGATTCACTCTCAGATCAGTTGGAACAATTTAAAAAAGTTTTAGATAACATCGTACAACACTCGTTATTGATAGTTTTTTCCGAATATCAAGAAAATCAAAACTTAGATGAGCTCATGGCTTGTATTGCACACATAAGAGCGATGTTGGCGATTTTTTCTCAAAACAAATTTTCAGAATTAACAAATAAATGGAACCATGTATCCGAGAAATTAAATCTGTTGCAAAACCAATATCAACATTTAAGTATTCACTCGATTGATTTTGATAAAAATTTAAAGGCTTTAGAAGAAGAGGTAAATCGATTTATCGCCAGTTTAAATAAATCAACTGCGGACGATAAAGTGATGACCTCTAAAGAGTTAAAACATTTTGAATCTTCAGAAAACAATCAAAAATATTCTAATATTCAATTTTTTAGAAAACCCAAAGCTGATAAAAATCAAGACTCTGCCGAGAATAAATTACCTCAAGAAGCGGGAAAGTCAGCAGAAGCTGTTCGGCATAAATTATTTAAACAAGGTCAAATGATGGAAGAGCGAAGTGAATCCAATCACAATATGAAGCAGCAACCCTCAATATAAAACCACTCGCATCATACACGAACAGTTTATCTGAGGTGCCCTTGCGGTTGGAAAAAAAACCATACCGTTGTATGGGGCATCAAACAGCTTTGGTTGGCATAAAGTTTCTGTCTGAACAAAGAAACAATTTAACAGTGAAAGAGATATATGATGCATTATCCATAACAGACAATCTATTATTAAAGCTGGACTGTATAGACCAAGCCTTGAATAAATATGAACAAGATCTTAACGATATCGCCTTGAACATAAACCGGACATACCACTATTAACCAACGATGAGTTTAGGGCACTCACTACATCTCGATTGGGTGATATGACTTTTGAATGTATTGATTTATTAGAAAAACTCTATATCCCGGAACATGATTTACATCACGCTGCAGAGGGCTAAAAGCTTTACCAGCAAGCGTAAATATGGGGGTTATCCAGGGCGGGTCCCAATAATTATGAGTCAACTCGTTCCAAATAAACCGGAGCAAATCCAGGACCGTACCCACTACCATGTGTTTTATGCAATGAGCTTTTTGGTGCCATTTATCATAGACTCGCCTCTTAAAATCTTCGAGACTATAGCTAAATAAAAGCCCTGTCTATGCTTGCTGACAACTCAAGACTAATGACTCTATCATAGGAAATAGAGGGTGATAAGTGACGTAAAAAAGCCCTGATGATGCTCAGGGCGCTTAACCTAGATTAATTATCATTTAGGAAATTGGTTTGGCATAGGATTATCTTTACCTATATTTTGGATATTTATATCCTTAACCCCACTTGCACCTACTTGTGACATGTTACTACCGCTGCTCATACCAGGCTTTGCAGCAGGTTGATTTATGGGCGAATTATGACTGATTGGTGCTGTAGAATGCATCATAGCGGGTTTGGATTCAGGTTTTCGTGCTTCTTGTTTTGCTTTTACGGCAGGAGTTGTTTTACTTTGAGAAGTGGTTGCCTTGGCATTCTTTTTCGCATTTGCCATTTTTGCAGATGATGATACTTTTTTAGCGGCAGGTGCTGCAGCTTTTTTGGCAAGAGATGACGTTTTTTGAGCAGCAGGCGACGCGGCTTTTTTAGTTGGCGAAGATACTTTTTTCGCAGCTGATGTTGCCGCTTTTTTGGCTGATGAAGAGACCTTTTTCACAGTGGATACGGCTTTTTTTGCTGCAGTCTTGGTTGTGGTGGCAACTTTTTTTGTGCTTTTTGTCATTAAAGATGAAGTTTCATTCATCATCTCGTTCGCATGCTGATCCATATCACGGGAAATATTTAACCAATGCCGCTCAAGGATATTGAAGGTTTCTCTCATATAATCCATAGTCATCTGACTGTTTTGGATAAATAGCTCCATATTTTTATTAAAAAACTCTTCGGGTCTTTTTATATTGAATAAATCCATTGGCTTAAGTAAAGACAAGTTCTGCATCATTTTAACATTCAGTTCCATTAGTTTTTGCATTGGAGCATCCATATTGTTAAAAATCTTTTGCTCAAAAAATTGGTTCTTCATAGCATCTCCTTATGTTGCATTGCACAATTAAGATTAGTTATTATTGCAGCGTTTGTCAAATGAAACCATTCTTGATTCACAGAGTTATCACCGAATTGAGACTAGCATCATTTTCATTTTTTTGTAATTTTTCCTTATCACTAAAAAAACCCAACGTACAACTGGAAGTAGACGATTCAATATGACTTTTAGGTGGCATTTTAATTGCGGCTTCGTCCTGTTCCTTTTTTAAGCGAGACAAGAATAAGTCTTCTTTCAACTGGATAAAAATATTATCTGAATCCAACTCTTGAATATAAAATGCATCGCGATATTCACTATTTTTTATATATTTTGCAAATTCATCGAGATGATCCATTTTCGATGAAACCCAATCGATATTTGCTCCGCGCATCATTAAAAAAATACTTAATTTAAAATGACTATGTTCTAAGGCTGTACTCAGTATTGGATCAAGGTTTATTGAGAAAAGCATTTCTTGACAGCCCTTTTGTTTATCTAAATGCTGAAAATAAAGCTTCAATAGCAATTCTACGGTAGGTAAAAAACCCTTTTCTGCCGCCACATTTAATAAAGATTGGCAATCGATATGTTCAAAAGACGGAAAAATATCAAATTGGAGTATTCCTTTAATTAATTGGGTATTACCTAATTTTACGGCCTCTTTTAATAATTTGAATTTATACTTTTCATTAACAAATTTATGTCTTTCTTCTTTGGTAATATGATTGATAATGACTTTTAATGCTTCAAAATTCTCAATTTTCAAAGCACAAAGTATGGCTTCTTTTTTATCATCAATGTTGATTACTTTTTGTTCCAATAATAACTTTAAAATACGCACATCAGCCTGTCTGCAGGCAAAATATAAAGCGGGAACCCTTGCTTTCAAACCTCCTTTAGCTTTTTGTGCTCTTTTTACCAGAGCACCTCCATCTAATAAAACTGCAGTGGTTTTAAAATGGCTGTTTTTGATAGCAAGCTCTAGAGATGAAAGTCCATCTACTTGTTTTTGGATATCCGCACCTGCGGTAAGAAGCATTTTTACGTGTTCGGTCTTTCCCAATTGAGAAGCGACCATCAGTGCTGTCCAATCTTTGTAATTGGGCGTATCTATATTTTCTCTTCCAAGAGTATGAATCAGTTGCTCCAGATCATGTATGTCTCGATAAACTACTGCAGAATGCAAGGTCATTTGTTCTTGGGGAGCGCTTAAAACAGGGATACATTTCTTTTTAAATTCAGCGTTACTGATTTTTTTAGATAAAATAACATGTAAATATTTTCGTGTCGCATGCAATGCTTTTTCATAAGCATCACTTTGATCCAAGCAAAGCCATTTGTACATCATTTTATCTTCTTGTAACGCGTTTACCAATCCCGGCTCATCCTCAATCAATTCACGACACAATGAAAGTTTAAATACTTCAAAAACCTCAAAAAAAGAATGGCCTCCGCTGTTGTATACCATCAGGGCAGCAAATGCGGTCATATATTTTTGAAATGAACTTTTATGATAAATGTGGCCTAGACGTTTTTCTAATATCATATTTCTGATTTGTGCCAATGTAGTGCTGGAAATACCGTTAGAATAGGGTTGTGTCATTCGTGAAAATAAAAACTGTGTCCATTGGCTTTCTATCATGAAACTGGCTTGATCTGCGGAGCGTTGAAAAGGTGATACAGATAGTTCTGTTGTCTTTTCATCATATTGAGCATCTACAGCATTGACTACATCATGGTACAAAGGAAGTGGTGAGGTGGATTTCATTAAACCTTTTGCCGTCGTTCGTACTTTATCATGATCTTTTTTAATGATTCTTCCTCTTCCATCCATACCCATGGTAAACACAGTATCACTACAAAAATCAACCGGCATCGTTTGATCAATCTGGGTATTTAATGTGGACAGACTCGTACTGCATGCAATTTCCAACAAATTGGCACAGGCCTTCTTAGATAAACCGTAAAAATTATTTTTGGCTAACATAGAAATTATTTGTGCATATTCGGTTTCATATTTATTAAGTATTGAATCCATCTCTCCCTTAAGAATTTTTTCTGCTTTTTTTATATGAGTCTTATCAGGGACAGGTAAAGCAAATAAACGTTTTTTTAAATTTTTTGTAAACTCAATTAATTCGCTTTGATTGAGGTCTTCGGCATTGTTTTGAAGAAGATAATAAGCAAGTTGTGTTTCAAAATAGCGTCGAGTAGGATCTTCATTAATGGTGAGAGGATCGGATTTAACCGTATATTTTTTAGATAACAAAATACGTCGAATTTCTTTAATAAAACCAAATTCTTCCTCGGACTTAATGCCCTCAATGTAAAGCAGATTTAATTGATCGATGATCGATAAATCTACCTTTGCACGAATACAGGCATCCGTTACAAGCAATAAACTTTCACTAACAGATAAAATAACTTCACCACCGGATTTATTTTCAGGTATGTACTGAATTAAATAGTTTTCAATTAATTCTAGAGAAAAGCTCATAATAATCGTCCTTAATTTTTATGAGTAATCATCCAATATACTGCTTAATTATTTTTGCTTCAACTTGTTGGTTTTTAGTGATTTTTTGAAGGCTGAGATCGACATGCTTTAAGCCATATCCTTAATATGAAAAGATTAGTAAGTTTTGTCAGGCCAAGGCCAAGCCTACATATCTATATCTTAAATACTACATCCCCTTTAAATGTATGAGATTCGATAGTACTTATTATACTTATCTTTCTTAAAACATACTTTTTGTAAAAAAAACGATAGCATAATTCCTGTTTTTTCAGGTAGGATGAAGAGGGTTTTTATTGTTATTTTTTTTCAAGGAGAGAGTATTGTGGGCAAACTTACTGTTTATGGAATGACCGCTGTTGAAAAAGCAAAAAGAGAACGTACGGAAGCATTAAGATCACTAACTTCCAAACCATTTAATATTAATGACGAGGAACAACAAGCTACGTTAAAAAAATACATAAATGACTTCGAGTACAATGCAAATCTCATGTATCTTTTCCAAGGAATGAGTACCGGACTAACGGCTTGGGGTGGTTCTTGGCTTGCTGGGTTTCTTTTACCGATCCCTGAATTTGCTAAGTACTTCCTAAGTATGTTTCTTTATTGCGGCGCAGCGGGTTATATTCTGCAAAATTTTAGCCTCGCTGACTTCCATAATCAGCTCGACGAAATGAAAGTAATTTACAACTGGTGCTTGAAGAAAAATCAAACTGAATATGATGGAACTGACAATACCGCAATACTCTCCAACTCGGATGTCCAGCGTATGATTAAATTGATGGCCCCACTCTGCCCTACTGAGTTTATGTGCGTATGGAAGAAAGTAACTTCTACAGAAGAAACTAAAACCTCAATTTGGAGTAGTTTCTCCTATGCCTATTCACTCTTTTCAGCACCCAAAACCGATATTGATCTGAATCGTCTTCAAGATTTAAAAGCCAGTGTAGAGCGTCGAGAACTTGATGTGGGTATCTATAAAGGGGCAGAGAGTGCCGTTCATTACTTCGCGACAGACACTCATTTTAGAGAGCTTTTGATTGCCAAAGTACAGCAATCAGTTGAGCAAATAAAAGGGATGTGGCCATCAGTACTTAGCTGGGGACATTCAAAGTCTGAGTAATGACTTGCATTTAGAGTCATTTAAAGCCTGGTGAAGCGTAGCATAATCAAAGATTTTTTTACATAACGATCTTAATTAGGGATCTCTTGGTTCTAGCACTTGTGTTACGATGGGAGAGCCCTTTCCAAGCTCAGGATGACATCCGTGCTTCTATGCTCGCCTTAGCCTGACGATACAATTGTTGCAGTGAAACTACTTCTTAAATAGAACCCTCGCGGTAAGGTTTTGATTTTATTCCCATGAATATCATAACCGTAGCATAAAGATTTTCCATTTGCGGCTTTAGGCCGTACTTGCAAATACTCCCCTTCTTTAGCATCCACGCTTTCAAGATGCCCAGTACCAATTTGTAAAGACAAATAATTCCAATCTGCCTCTAGAATACTCTCTTGCAGTCGATTGGGTGACCATATAAATCCTTGACCAATCCTCCTTTCTGGATAAGAAATGTCTGTATCTCCCTCAACTGGAACCCACAAAATTCGTTTTAATTTAAGGTAACACTGGGATGTCTTCCATTCTTGTCTATGAATGGTAAGTAGAGGAATGGAAGTAATAAATGTTGATTCGGTGGGTTTTCCTGATTTATTCAAAGGAAGTGTTTTAAGTTCTACGCCTAGAAGTTTAAAGTCAGGCAATGATTGATTTTGGGCATCAGCACCTAAAGCTAATTCAATGGCCTGACCGACCCATCCTTTTCTGTGATTGGGATTAGCTGGAATAGATAAACCGAGACTTAAACCAAGTTGTGCAAAACTGAGACCAGCAATAGTGGCGCAGCGTTCAAGTAATTCAGCTTCAGTTGTCGGTGGTCTGTTTTTTAGTAATGAGATCACCTTGTCCCTCTTTAATTTCAATGGCAATCGGTTCGATAGGAGGTTTAATATTTGCTGCTTTGAATTGTGTCATTATGGCAAATAATACTTTAGATTGAACCTCAATTCGAGTATGGATTTGCACGTTAATGAAATACCGAACCTCAAACTCCAGCAAGGCTTCATCAATTTTTTTAAGAAACACTTGAGCCGGTGGATCCCCTACAATTTCTGGGGTTGTTGCCAAAATATCCTGTATCAGTTGCTGAATCATCACGGGATCATCAGAACGACTGACTTTTATAGGAATAACGGTTCTGACAATACCGTCCTGATGTGTCCAGTTAGTAAAAGGCTTATTAAAAGTTTCTGCATTAGGAATCAATACCTCCATATTGTCCCAAGAAGAAACTCTCATAGACCGAATGCCGATATGAGAGACACGTCCTTCATGTTCACCTACTGTAACTAAATCCCCTTCTCGTACAGGTCTTTCAACAAGTAACATCAGCCCACCAACAACATTGCTGGCAAAATCACGTAAACCAAATCCCATACCGACGGCAAGTCCGCCGATAATCATTGACATACCGCTAAAATCAAATCCAAGCACATGGAGAGAAACAAAGCCACCTAAAAGAACTATTGCATATTGACTAAAAACCGAAAGACTATTTCTTATCCCGGCATCTTTAGCATTTTTATACAACCAGCGATAACAAAATTCGCGTGTCCATTTAGCAGCCCAAACACAAACTGCAAGTAGAATAAAAAAACCTATTGTGCTGGTGATAGTGATATGGATACCTGGGATATTGACAATCGTATATTGAGCAAATTTACCCAAGCTGACCATCACCCACGAATCAGAATGCCAGCCAAATAATTGAAATAGAACCAACATGCTCGCAACGAGTAATAGAATCCGCAAAATTTTGTCTAGGGGTTTTAAAAAAACTTCAACCCACAACCATCCATTACGCAATGAGGAAATCATTAATTCTGAAAACAACTCTAAAGCATCGAATAAAAGGCCTCTTGAAAGAATGTAACCTACAAGAACAAGTAAAGCATACGCCTGATATTGACTCATATTCCATGCTAAATTGATGAATCCTAATAAGCCGATGACAGCAGTAGTAAATAATGTTATCGGTACAAGGATCACCAATAAAGAAATGGCATTTTTCACGTATCTTTTTTGACTTTTCAATAATGGACGAAGAAGATACGGAATGACGTCCTTACTTTTCCATATAACCAGGGATACTGTTAAAATAAAGAGCATAAATAAACGATTAAATATGTCTTGAAGCAGTATCGATAAGGGTAATGAATGACCGAGAGTCATTAAAGCTGTAGTCCATCCACCAAAAAGTAATAACCATTTTAAACGGTAATAAAGTTTGACATCCTTACCTGATGAGTCAGTAATTCGCTCGAGCAACACTAAGCGCGCTATCAAGATTAAAATCTTAAAAGTAAACCATACCGCAATTAATTTAAACAACAGCTGATAATTAGAAAAGGAAATATGGGTTACGTAGAGCAACGCCCATAACATAGAAACGATGCAAAAATAAGGTATATTTCGTTGCACTAAAACCAAAATACCATCATATAGATAACCGGTTAAACGGGAACGCTCTTTATCTCGACGAAGCATTCTTAAAATACGGCTTATCATGAAGAAAAAACCTGCTATAAAGACAAATCCACCCCATAAGATCACCATAGATAAAGGACTTAACCATAAATAGCTGTCGTAAACTTTTAGACTCAATGTGTTGATGTATTTATAAAATAAACCAGGAATCGCTGCAATTTTATTAAGGATAATAGGCCAGCTGCTAATATTGTAATCCGCAAGAGTTTGTCGAGCAGACATTAATTTCTTGAGCTGGGTTTGATAATCAGACAAATTCTTAATGAGTAGGTGTTTTTGAACACTCGCCTCTTTAAGTTGCAGCGCTAAGGTATCTTGCAAGGACCGTATCGATTTTTTTAAGTTAACAGGACCAATAAGCTTCGTTTCATTATTCAGAAAGTTGCTTATTTGTTGGATTGTTTTTTCAACTTTTGAATATTGACTTAAAGCATCTTTATAAATATCGGTGATGAGTTGTAAATTTTTTGTATCTGGATTTTTAAGATAAATAATATCTGCTCTTACTACGGTCTTTTGAATATTTAAAGCATTTAAATGATTTTGAATCGCTGCAATATGTTGATTGTTCATCAATAGCATGGCTTCATAATCTGCCGCAGAAAGTGGTTTTGATGACTTAGAATTTTTCTCTGATTTATTTTGGGTATTGGTCTCATAAAGTACAGCCAAACGCTTATTTAGTTGTTCTTTTAATGACTTAATTTGTGCTAGTTTTTGCTCGAGCACAAAATTCGAATGCCAGAGCTCCAAATGTTTAATCTCTTCACTCAATGAGGATTGATATTCTTTGGCAAGTTTTAAATTTTCAATGATGAGTTGAGTGGTTAGCTTGTTGATGTTAAGCAGGTTTTCTACTTTTTCTACGCGCTCAGGAATCGTTGCATTTTCTTTCGATATCGGCATCTGCTGAAGATGCTTCAAACGCTGATTTAAATTATTTTGTTCTTTATATTGATGGTCAAGGAAACTTTCCAAGCTTTCAATCTTAACGCGGCTCATCGAGAGAATGGCCGAAACTTGCTTCATTTTGGCATTAAACTCTTTTTCACTTTGAAGCATGATTGGCTGCTTTGTTTCCTGAATGGCTTGTGTTAAATGCGCTTTCTCTTGGGCCAAATATTCAGTGAAACTAGCCGATTTCTTGGCCGGAGCAGCTATAGCTAAGGAAGAACAGCAAAAAAAGAAAAATAAGAAACTTAAATATCTTCGACTTTCTGAGCGTGATTTGATTTTTGTTAATAAAGAGCTCTTACTATACACACAGGGAGACCTCTCCAAATTAACTTCAACATCAATTGGATGAGATATCCCTGGCTTTGCAGGGATGATCAATTTTTTTACGAGGCTGGCTAGCTTTCTACCCAGCTTGTTATTTAGTCTGTATCGTTGGAGCAAGTCTTATTCCTAATTCAGTTAATTGCGCGTTACCCGTAGGTGATGGCGCGCTCGTTAAAAGACACGATGCTGTTTGAGTTTTAGGAAAAGCAATAACATCTCTAATTGATGTTGAATCTGTAAGTAACATCGCTAGGCGATCAATACCCAGTGCGATACCGCCATGCGGTGGCGCTCCATATTGTAAAGCATCCAATAAAAAGCCAAACTTTTCCTGAGCCTCTTGCTCATTAATTCCAAGCAACTCAAAAACTGCTTTTTGTAAATCAGATTGATGAATACGTATGGATCCCCCTCCGATTTCATAGCCATTTATTACTATATCATAAGCCTTGGCTAAGGTTCGTGTCGGATTAGCACGTAAATTGTCAGGTGATAGATCTTTGGGTGAAGTAAATGGGTGATGCATCGGATTTAATTTGTTAGCCTCATAATCCATTTCAAACATGGGCCAATCAACAACCCATAATAATTCCCACCCCTCTTTAAGCAGCTTTCTATCATGGCCTAACTTTATTCTTAATGCACCCATCGCTTCATTAACAATATGGTTTCTATCCGCACCAAAGAAAATAACATCTCCAGTTTTAGCTTCTGTGCGTTGCAGAATTGCCCGTACTGCATCTTCGGAGAGAAACTTTAAAATGGGAGATTGCAAACCGGTCATTCCTTCATCCACATTATTTACTTTAATGTATGCAAGTCCCTTGGCTCCATAAATACCGACAAAACGACCATAATCATCCAAGTCCTTTCTGCTTAGATCACAGCCACCTGGGAGTCGTAATGCAATCACTCTGGATTCAGAATCATTTGCTGCCGCAGAAAATACTTTAAAATCAGAGTCTTTGACTAGGTCAGCCACATCAATGAGTTCTAAAGGATTGCGCAAATCCGGTTTATCACTACCAAAGCGCCGCATGGCTTCAGCATAGGGCATTCTGCGTAATTTTTCAGGTAAATTCACATTAAGAATTTGTTTAAATACCGTTTTTAATAAACCCTCGATAAGGTTGAGTATACTTTCTTCATCAATAAAAGCCATCTCGATATCAAGTTGTGTGAATTCAGGTTGTCTATCGGCTCGTAAATCCTCATCACGAAAGCAACGAACGATTTGATAATACTTGTCAAACCCAGAAATCATAAGTAATTGCTTAAAAAGCTGTGGTGATTGGGGCAACGCATAAAATGACCCTTGATGAACTCTCGATGGTACCAAATAGTCACGTGCTCCCTCTGGGGTTGCTTTGGTCAGCATAGGGGTTTCAATATCAAGAAAATTCTGCTGATTAAGATAGGTACGAATACAACTAGTTAGCTGATGTCTTAGTGTGAGTTTGTGCTTCATTGATGGACGACGCAAATCAATGTAACGATATTTATAGCGTAGATCTTCATTCACAACTTGAAAATCATCAGGTAAAAATGGAGGGGTTGGTGATTGGTTAAGAATTTCGAGCTTGCTGCCAATTACCTCGACTGTACCTGTAGCCATCGCTGGATTAATCATCCCTTCGGGTCTTTTACGTACCATTCCGGTAATTCGGACCACAAATTCGGAGCGTAATTTTTCTGCATCAGAAAAACATTCTTTATTCTCTGGTTCATAAACTACTTGCAGAATACCTGAGCTATCACGTATATCAAGGAATATGACACCACCATGATCTCGACGATGATGAACCCAACCACATACAATAACTTCTTTACCTAAACTTGACTCATCGACGCCCAAACAGTAGTGTGTACGCATATAAAAAACCGCCTATTTAAATTTTTACAAATTGTTTGTTAATGCAGCCTCGGACATTGGCGGCATCACTCCTAGAGAAATTATAAATTTCAGTGCCTCATCAATACTCATATCTAACTCAATAACATCAGTTCTTGGAAGCATCATAAGAAAACCTGAAGTGGGGTTAGGAGTAGTAGGGATAAATATTGAGACCAATTCTTCCTTTGTTTTATTATTTATTGATGTACTTGCTGCCCCTGTTTGGAAAGCAATGCTCCATAATCCTTTGCGTGGATACTCAATTAAAACTACTTTTCTAAAAGCCTCACTATTTGTTGATAATAGGGCATTAATGACTTGTTTTACTGTTTTATATATTGATCGAACGAGCGGAATTTTAACAAGAATCGATTCCCCCCACTCTACTAATCGCTGTCCGAAATAATTAGTTGCGATAATACCAGTAACGAGCAAAATAATAAGTGATAAAATAACTCCTAAGCCTGGAATATAATGGCCAATTAATTGTTCGGGTTGATACGCTTTAGGGATCAGAGCCAAAGTATTGTCAAGTAAGTCAATAATAAAACGCAATACTCCTATAGTGATGAGAATGGGTAACCAAACCACCAATCCAGTGAGTAAATAGCTTCTTAATGACAATGCTTTCACTTAGGGTCACCGTCTGTAGTAGTTTTCGAGGAAGAAGTATCTTTTGCTTTATCTGCTGTACCGGAATCATCATTTTTAGCAGTAGCTTCTGTAGATTTAGTATTTTTGTTTTTAAAATCAGTAGCATACCAACCAGTACCTTTGAGTTGAAAGCCAGCAGCAGAGATCAGTTTTACCACTGTATCTTTATAACATACAGGACACTGTTTGACAGGCTCATCACTAATTTTTTGCATTAAATCAAAGTGATGATTACAACTGGTACATTGATATTCATAAATTGGCATCGAAAACGACTCCACTAACTTCAGATAGTTCAAACTAACCTATTATTATAACGAACTCCGAAAGGATGAACAATACGTTAGCCGTATGACATGGGCTTAGATTGTTCATTATTCCTTTGAGTTTTCTAAATTTTTATAAATATTTTTCGTCGATATAAAAAGACAGCTACCAGAAAGTTTAATAAAAGAAACACTATGGCATAAAAAAGCCCTGCATTTTCTTGACTAAAAGTTCCAAATAAATATTCAGCGATGACTACACGCAACACGTCTTGAGATCCATCGGCTAAGTGAAAAACAAACATGGATTGAATTTTCAGTAAAACAATGTGAAAAATAAAAATAAAAAGTGCATTCATGCCAAAAATCTTAAATGGAATAGACCATTTTGTATAACCCAATACATCGATAACAAAAAAACATAAGCCAAAAACGATAAGCGAAAAACCACTACTCCATAAAATAAAAGTACTTGTCCATAAATTTTTATTAATAGGAAAGCTGTAACTCCATATCCAGGCTATTAAAAGTGACAGCAACCCCACTGCGATTAAGGTTGCACTTTTCTTTTGTTTACTGATTTGAGTTAATAAAAAGTGTCCTGTTAAAAGCCCCAAAAGTGTTGTAGCGATTGATGGGATAGTACTTAAAAGACCCTCTGGATCAAAAGTCTTAAATAATAAATGTGCGGGAGAAAATATTTGACTATCAATATAAGCGCCCCAATTGTTTGCCCTAGTTAATTGATCCGTAGCAGAACCAGGAAGTGGAACTTGAGTTAGGAAAAACCAATAACCAATAAGAATCCCGAAAAAGATAATAATTTGTGTGCGAATGGAGGTACGAAGATAGAGAATCGAACAGATGAAGTAACATAAAGCAATACGTTGCAAAATTCCATAGTACCGTATCGTCGATAAATTAATAATTTTTGGAAAAACACTAAGAAATAATCCAAAAAAAATTAAAAGAAAGGTGCGCGTTAAAATACCTTGGTAAAGTTGGGCATTACTTGACTCACTGATGTGTTTGTTGAGACTGATAACCGTTGTGATCCCGACGATAAACAAGAAAGCGGGAAATACTAAATCTGCTAAACTGCAGCCATTCCACTCAGCATGCATTAATATCGGATAAGAAACCCTTGTTCCAAGGCTGTTCACTAATACCATCAATGCCATAGTTAGACCACGGAAGACATCTAACGATAAGATACGCTGATTATCAATTGGATTGCTACTCATATAAGAAATTCATTAAAAAAGAATTATGATATCAATAATATGCTAAGTTGTCTTCAAACCGCGCACAGGAACATCCATGTGATACACGTAATGTTTGATAATTTGTTCTGCTTGTTCACAAGTTAATGGCTTGCTGATCGCTCCCTCCATAAAATAATGTTGGCAATCATATTTGACCACATCCGCTTCAAAACCAGTCAAAGCGATGATGGGAACATGATGATTTGTATTTTTTTCCTTTTGACGTAGTTGTTTTGCAACGACATATCCTGAGGAGTCTTCAAGACCAATATCCATTAACACGAGATCATATTTTCCTGGATGAAATAATTTGATAGCGCTATCAGCAGAATCTGCTATATCGACGTGACAATGTAATGCAGTTAAGAGTGCTTTTTCAACATTTTGCGCAATTACATTATCTTCCACCATAAGCACAGTAGGTAAATAACCTTCTTGCAGGGAGTGATCAACTTTTTGATTATTTTCTTGTACCGCATTGGCATGAGTTTTCAGTTGTTTATTTAAAGTAACATTGTTTAAAATAACAATTAGTCCAATTATTTTTTTATTGCGGTCATGCATTGGTATTCGCGACGATTCAAAGTAATAAGCTGCACCCGTATTGTCTTCGATAGGTTTTTCTTCGACATGATGTTGTGGAACACCCGAAAAAATTACCTTCATATCGTCTAATTTTAATTCTTCTACCCGTTGCTTATCCCAGTGTGCAAACTCCTCCATTTGCTGATAAGGCGAACCCTTCAGATCTTTGATCGTATTTAGTCCAAGCAATTTGATGAAATTATTATTACATCCTTTGAGATTACATTCAGTATCAATCCAGTACACAATGTGGGGCATTGAATTGATAATTTCCATGTAATATTGATGAATGGAATCAATCTCATCTTGAGATCTGTTTTTAGCGTGGGGTGACATGCAAATACTCCAATAATTTATCATTTCGCATGTAAATTATAGTACAGGTATCGTATTTTGAGTTTTTAGTTTGAATGTGCAAGAAGTTAAGTATTACCATCGGACACATCCTCATCCAACAGCCCATTTAAGAAATGGTATTGGCTCAATAATATCCATTAAGTACAATTCTTGCATTAACATGGCCTATACTAAAACTATCAGTGATGTAATTCCATCATATCTATGATCGATTCAAATAAATTTCAGCGGCTATATAGGATTATTGATTTCTTAATAGCATCCGATTCCGCGCCCTCTTTTTGGAGGGGTACTATTCCAAGTTGGAAGGGTACTATTCCAAGGACACAAAATCTCCCTGCTACCGTTTTCTCTATGAGTGAACTGTTCAAAGAACATGAGAGTAGCCCTTTTAAAAGCGACTTATCAGGACAAATAAGATTATTAATAAATTTAGGAAAAAAAGCAGAGGCTGCATTGAATGCCGAAGAAAATAGTGTTACGGAAAAATTGAGTACTTTTAAAATGTTCAAAAGCCTTTCTAGAGATCCTATAACACAAGATTTTTATGAAGCGATTGCTCAGTTGAAAGATTTAGATAACCTTCCTGAGAATGAGCAAAATATCTTAATCAATGAGGTTAAAAATAAATTATTAGACATAATTCAGGAGAGGAAGAGTGTTCATTACAAATCTCCTCGCTTAATGACGGACATATTACACGAAGAACAGCAAGAGCGATTACTAAGGTCTCAATTACAGCTCCATGCTGCCGAAGATAGAACAATAACCTATATTTACAGTGATACCCCTCCATCACAAGTTTTTAGACAAGGATTTAAATCAAATGGATTAGATCGAGTACTATTTGATGGAGTATTGGGAAGATCTGTTGATAAAGAATCAAGTATGTATCTCACCTCTCAAAATCACTTGGATTTAAAAAAAGCCCAGAAACATAAATATGTTTATGTTGTAGATGTTTTCTCTTCAGCAATAGTAAATACGAATGATTTTTCGAGAAACCCTGATCCCAATCTGAGTTTGATACCACGTGCTGTTGAGCGTAGCGAAGTCGTTGGTTGTTTCCAATTAAAAGCTGGAGAAAAACCTCAAATTGTACATGTGGAACAAAACAAAGAGTATAAAAAGTCAATGGTTCCAGGTGAGAAGCTACTATTTCGAGCAGATAGCCGTCATCACTCTGGTGATCCTTCAAAAGATGCTGCATTGCAGATTTTTCAAGAAGGTTCAAAGAAGTCAGAACAAACAAAAGTAACAACACAAAAAAAAAGTGAGAGTGTATTTAAGTCTGGGATGAAACCATGGACCAAATATTCTGATGATTACGAAGGGCATATTGATAAACGAACACCAACCATTTTTATTTCTAGCACTGACGACATTGTACGGGCACTAAAATTTCCTGAAGAGGTCAAAGCAAATGAAAAGCGTTATATTTATGTAATGTATAAACCTGAACGAACAATTAAATCAAAAGACCTTTATGCAAACAGTCTACATGCAATCACTGATAGTGAATATTTGGTACCAGGCGGTATTTCAGGTGAACATATTATCGGTATGTATACCTATGACAATGGTAAATTCACTTCCTTTGATCCTAATCCTAATTGTACGGTAAATATCGGGAGTAGTCCTAAAGATTTTTTGGAGGAGCGTGGCTTACCCATACCTGAAGATATGGAGAACATCGAGGAAAAGCATTCAAAATTCGAGCTGTGATCAGATCAATATATTACTCTTGATTTTCAGAACCAATTCTTTATAGTCCTCTACCCAGAGCAGCCCCAGGAACGTATCATCGGGGATGGCCATGTAAAAGCTAACGCAGAATCCACTCAATTTGTTGCTTTAAATCAATGGGAATTTCGGAAAGCTCCTCAAGCTCGTAATCCATATAAGGATTTTCAACTGTACCCGTCTCTTGATGCTGCCGAATTTTCTTATCGCGCTCTTGGTGTAACCATAAAATCTGCGGCTTAAATAAATGAAGTATCCCTTCAACCCATTTGTCCAGTACTTGCCAATAGGGATCATCCTGTAAACTCATTTTGTAGCGTTTAAGCAAACGCGCACTGTGATCAGCAGGATACCAAATCTCGGAGGTTACCCAGCGATTCACAGTGAATAAGCGTATGGGTTGTCCTAATTGATTCATACCAATAGCGACTAAATGAGTCATTGGATTATCAATATATCTGTCCCAATCGGCTAAAGGTGCGGGTTTGATACTTTTAGGAATCTGTTTGTACCGTAAAAAACAATGAAAATGGCCGTGCTCAGTACTTTCATAGTTTTCCCTATGGCAGTGATAAAAATATTGAGCCCCCGTTTTATGATCGATACGATCTCCCTTAGGGTAATGACTCATTCGTTCGAAACGACGCTTTTTATTTAAGGTGTAATGAAGAATGTTTTTACCCTTATTGGTCGTCATCATTTGTTGTGATTCTAAAATTTGTTTGGCGTAATTCAAATAGATATTCTTATGCCACTTACTTAGTTCCGGTAAGGTAAAATCTGAATGGGTAATCATATTTCTTACTTCATGAAGGAAAAAAGAAGAGGTAGTAAAAACTACCTCTTTAAAAGAATAAAGATTACAGATTACTCGCCAGAGCAACCACCGCAACCTTTACAACCTTTGCAACCTTTACAACCTTTGCAGCCAGCACAACCTTTGCAACCTTTGCAGCCTTTGCAAGTGCTAGTAGTTGTAGAGGCGTCATCTGCATAAGCAACAGAAACTACAGGAGCTGCTAATACAGTTAATAGAGCAGCTACAGCTATTGTTGATTTTTTCATAATTTTACTTCCTTGATAGTTAATGATTTTTAACCCAATTAGATATTAGCAAAGAAATTGGAGATTTTCTTCCTTTTTTTTAAAAAAGTTTAATTTTTCAGGCATTTTTATCGCATTCATTATGCTTCAAAAATAAAAAATCAGGACAGCTCTTTTTTCGAAACCAACAAAAAGAATTTATCCAACATTCTTGCACTTAAAATCCATTTAAGAAAAATCATGAGATGAGCTGGAAATGTTACCGGATACCTGATCCTAGGTCTTTTAGATTCAATTGCATGAATAAATTTATTTATTACCGCATCGGGTTTTCGAGTAAAAATAGAGTCCGCTTTTTTTTGCTTATAACTTGTCAGCATTCTTTCATATTGTTTGGAGAAATAACTATTTTGCACATGAATATGACTTAATGATTTATCCACACTGTTATCTCGAAAATGGCTTTCTATTGGACCTGGCTCTATTGTAATGACATCAATACCTGATGATTTCAATTCCAGCCTTAACGTATCACTAATCCCCTCTACGGCATATTTTGAGGCATTATAAGCGCCACGAAAAGGCATACTAATAACACCTAAAATGGAACTTAAATTAATAATACGGCCATATCCCTGCTGACGCATCACGGGTATGGCAAGATTTGTAAGCTCGACTAAGCCAAAAACGTTGGTTTCAAATTGTGCACGTAATACATCGCGTGAAATATCTTCCAGAGCCCCTGCTTGACCATAACCTGCATTGTTGATTAGAACATCTAAACGTCCTTTTGTTAGAACGAGCACTTCATTAAACGCACTTTGAATTGAAGATGAATCCGAAACATCCAGTAGAACCGCTTCAATTCCCATGTCCAATAGTTTTTGGACATCCTCCTTTTTTCTGCACGAGCCTATCACTCTGTGCCCTCTTTTTTTCAGAGCAAAAACAGCATCAAAACCTATACCACTGGAGCAACCAGTAATTAAAATTATTCTTTCCTTCATCTTTGAAATCCAAAAATTGCTCATGAAAATTATTTATAATCTATAATTTATGATGTAACAACAAAAAGATGGGGTTGCACCATGGAAAAAGTTAGCATCCAAAGTTACAAAATGGTTACGCGTCTTCTGCTCTCCGTTACCCTACTGATAGGTTTTTTCTACAGCAGCATAGTAAAAGCTGATTCACCCCCTTCACAACTACCTGGCCAGCAGCTTGCTTATTTTATTGGATACCATTCCGGCGGTTATTATGAACCACCTCCCTATTATTATCATCGTCATCATAGAAATCTGTTCTGGACCCCCTGGAGATATGTAGGTCATGGCTGTCGGAGCAGCTGTCTTATTGACCGCTGGAGTGGTCGTGTTATTCGTTGTAGAAGAATGTGCCGATAATAAAACAATTTCTTATAAAACCAGGTGTCGACACCACGTCGGTCCGACCGTTAGTGCTCGCTATCCCCTAGTGACGTCGCGCATGATTAATGGGATAGTGAGGAAACCCCGGTAGCAGCACAATGTTACGATGAAGGGACTCCTCGCTACACTCGTGATCCAGTGGATTATTAAGCAAAATAATCCACTAATCCCCTAATTCTTTCTTTACTTCTTAAGGGGGTTATTCCAACTTCCTCTTCAAATGGTTGAGTGAGTTGCTCTTGGTCTCTATTATTGTTCTGAGAAAACTGACGTGGATTGGCCTCAGAATCAACTTGCACCTCAGATAAATTTAAACCTTGCTCAGCCATCATCGCCTGTAATCTCGGTAATGATTGATCAACAATGTCTCTTATCTGATCATTATGGGTGATTATATTTACCGTAGCTGAATCATTTACCACCTTAATGTTAATTTCTAGCGGTCCTAAATCTTCAGGATGTATTTTAATTACAGCACTCTTAATTTCTTGTTGACCAAGCCAAATAATATGCTCGGAAAATTGTTTTGCCCATTCAGGTTTATCTACTTCGATGGGAATCGTTAATGACTGAGGTGCCCCCTCTAAAATGGCTCCCCTGTTTTCTATCTCCCGTGGAACATCAACAGGTACTTCATTTTTTAATGTAGGAACGATGGGTTGTAATTCCGTCCCAACACTATGTTCACCGGTCGCTGTCGATATGGGTAGAGGTAATGCTTCTTCTTTTCCTTCAGTTAGCGGTTGAAATGAAAAAAATTCATCCACTTTATTTAGCTCTACTGGGTTTTCTAAAGAATTGAATTGAGATTCTAACGGTAAATTTGAGGCCATTAATTGCATATTTTTAAGATGAGGCAGCGGAATACTTGGAGAATCTACTCCGTGTTCAACGGGTTCTTCAGACTGAAATAATGTATTTTTAATATACTGATCAAAATTGGAATGTAAAATCTGATCGGCATCATTTTGAAGGTTGTCTTTAACTTCGACCAAAACGGGTTGTTGTTCTTGGAAATCTCTCTCATGTATCTCTTGTTGTTTTATCTCTTCCGACAAAACATTGTTTTTAGAACCCATTTCATTAGGTACTGTTTGATTTTGTGTAACTTGTACTAGCCTAGGTAAACTTTTTTCATCTTCTTGCTCTGTGAGTGAGGCGCTATGTAACAAATCAATTGGATTATCTTTCTGCTCAGCATCACTCTGATTTATTTCAATTTCCTGACGATAATAGAGAGAATTAATCCAAGAAACAGCAACATTACTTTCCATTTCACTTATTGCTTGCTCTTCACCTTTATCTTCAGAAACCTCTTCGGATTCTGAATGGATTGTTTCTGATGGAGACAGCTGAAGTTTATCTGGAGTTGAAGGATTTTCCTGATAATTAGATATTTTTTCTACAACATGTGTTAATAATAAAATAAACGCATTCGGATTGTTGAAGTCGATGGTTGGCAGAGGATTTTGAGTATCCTTTTGGTAGATTCCTTCAGATGCTGCCAATATTTCGCCATTTATGGCAGTTTCACAAGACTCATTATTAGAGAAAAGGTCAGCAACACCAGGTAGATTGGATAGTACATTATTCAAGTCGGTCATTCTAACTCTCTCCATAATTTTAATTATTGGAAAGCAATATTCATACCAATTGATAATTTAAATCGGAATCATCAAAATTTTGTTAAAAAATATTTCTTGAGTGTAAATTCATCTAAAAGGTCTATTTCAGACCAAATCAATAGTGCTAATCTAGGCTCACTAAAACATAAAGGACAATTAAGATGTTTTCAAAGTCATTTTTTTCTAAAAAATATACACATAATTCAGTTAAGGAGGAAATTAAACAGGCGAAAGACTTATTGAATGACAAAGATGAAACCGTTAAATCTACTTTTTTTATCCTGCTACAGGATCGAATCGATGATTATGAGAAGGCTCTGAGAGAAGCTTCTGATCCTTGTGAACAACAAAGAATCATCGATCAATACCACCGTTTTGCTAAAACGGTACTCGATTGTCTCTCCAAGCCGAAAGAAACGCCTGGTCATTTAAGATTTTACTTCGACTCTAGAAATTATTACCCCGTAGGTGTTACAGAGGTCACTGAAGAGCCTATTCGGCATCACATATCCCTCGCCGCGAGCATTTTGGGTGCTGCATTGATCTTAGCATCGATTGCGACATTTTTTGTGAATCCCCTATTTACAGCCATCTTGCTTCCTATTGGTATTAGCCTGTTGGTTCCTGGATTATTTTCTTTAAAAAATCCAAATTCTCTTGATCCGACAAGAAAAATAGAGCAAGAGAAAGATATTTTTGAAGTGGGGGCTCGATTAATCGATCCGAAGTTTGATGAGGATCAACAACATACCCACTCGTTGAGTACTATGGCGTTGTAAAAAGTTCAGGCCTAATTTCATCAGATCTCATGGAATTTTCTTAAAATTGAGCTATCATTCAGTTTTTGATTTCAGGAGCTCCTTAAATGAAAGTAGGTCGTGACAGCTTATCAACAAAATCTCAATTACATGTAGATGGAAAAACATATCATTATTACAGCCTTAAAGAAGTCGAACAAAAGCACTTCAAGGGAATAAGTCGACTTCCCTATTCACTTAAAGTCCTTCTTGAAAATCTATTACGTTTTGAGGACGATAACACAGTAACTACCAAAGATATTAAAGCGATCGCAGACTGGCTAAACAACAAAACTTCCCAGCACGAAATTGCCTTTAGACCTGCGCGTGTATTGATGCAGGATTTCACAGGAGTTCCCGCGGTAGTTGATTTGGCAGCTATGCGCAATGCCATCGCTCAAATGGGTGGAAACCCTGATAAAATCTCTCCTTTATCACCTGTTGATTTAGTGATTGATCACTCAGTAATGGTTGACAAATTTGGCAGCACCGATGCGTTGACAGTGAATACTGAAATTGAGATGAAGCGAAATAACGAACGCTATGAATTTTTACGCTGGGGTCAAAAAGCTTTTGATAATTTTCAAGTCGTACCCCCTGGAACAGGTATTTGTCACCAAGTTAATCTGGAGTACTTGGGAAAAACGGTATGGAGCAGTAGCGATAACGGTACTTTATATGCCTATCCAGATACTTTGGTTGGTACAGACTCTCATACAACCATGATTAACGGTCTAGGCGTGCTGGGATGGGGAGTTGGTGGTATTGAGGCAGAAGCAGCGATGTTGGGTCAGCCTGTCTCCATGTTGATTCCTGAAGTAATTGGCTTCAAATTGCATGGCAAGATGAAAGAAGGCATTACCGCAACTGACCTGGTACTTACTGTAACCCAGATGCTTAGGAAAAAAGGCGTTGTAGGTAAATTTGTTGAATTTTATGGCCCCGGTTTGAGCGATTTACCGCTTGCTGATCGCGCCACAATCTCTAATATGGCACCTGAATATGGGGCTACCTGTGGATTTTTCCCTGTCGACAAAGAAACAATACGCTATCTTGAACTAACTGGACGTGATAAACACACCGTTGCCTTGGTCCAAGCTTATGCTAAAGCGCAAGGAATGTGGTATGAGAAAGATAGTGAAGATCCGATATTCACTGACACTTTAGAACTTGATTTAAGTACTATCGTACCCTCATTAGCGGGTCCTAAACGCCCTCAAGATAAAGTCACTCTAAGCACTTTACCAACTGAGTTTAATACCTTCCTCAAAGAAGCAGGAAAAGAACAAGAAAAAGATTCTTCGTTTGCAGTTAAAAATCATGATTTTAAAATGAAACACGGCCATGTCGTTATTGCTGCGATAACCAGTTGTACGAACACATCGAATCCGAGCGTCCTTATGGCTGCAGGATTAGTGGCCAAGAAAGCAATTGAAAAAGGGTTACAACGCAAACCTTGGGTAAAATCTTCTTTAGCCCCTGGTTCAAAAGTAGTTACTGATTATCTCAAGCAAGCCGGATTACAATCTTATTTGGATCAATTAGGGTTTAATCTGGTAGGTTACGGTTGTACTACCTGTATTGGTAATTCTGGCCCACTACCTGATGCAATTTCTCACAGCGTTAGTGATAATGATCTCGTTGTTTCGGCTGTTTTATCAGGAAACCGTAATTTTGAAGGACGTGTACATCCTCAAGTTAGAGCAAACTGGTTGGCTTCACCTCCGCTAGTAGTTGCTTATGCGCTTTGCGGCACCACGACCATTGATTTAAGCAAAGATCCCATAGGTAAAGACAATAAGGGCAATGATGTATATTTGAAGGATATTTGGCCTTCTAACGCCGAAATTGCAGCTGAGGTATCTAAAGTCACAGGTGGAATGTTCCGCAAAGAATATGCAGAAGTCTTCCTTGGTGATGAACATTGGCAAGCGATTAAAACAGGCAGTGGAAAAACTTATGAATGGGACGCTCATTCAACCTACATTCAGCATCCACCGTTTTTTGATAACTTAAAAATAAAGCCTGAGCCGATTAAGCCGATTAAACAAGCGTATATTCTTGCTTTATTTGGTGACTCGATTACCACGGATCACATTTCTCCAGCAGGTTCTATTAAGGCGAACTCTCCAGCAGGCCTTTATTTAAAATCCAAAGGAGTTGATGAAAAAGAATTTAACTCTTATGGCTCTCGTCGTGGGAACCACGAAGTGATGATGCGAGGCACTTTTGCTAATATCCGTATCCGTAATGAAATGACTCCAGGCCAAGAAGGCGGTATCACACGTTATATTCCTTCGGGTGAGGTAATGCCCATTTATGATGCCGCAATGCTGTATCAAACCGATCATCATGATCTTGTGGTCATTGCAGGTAAAGAATATGGTACCGGATCTTCAAGAGATTGGGCGGCAAAAGGAACCAATTTACTTGGCGTCAAAGCAGTAATTACTGAAAGTTTTGAACGCATTCACCGTTCCAATTTAATTGGCATGGGGGTTTTACCATTACAGTTTTGTGATGGGATGACGCGTAAGACATTGGAGTTAAAGGGAGATGAGCGCATTAGTATTGATGTATCCGATTCTTTAAAACCTGGCTCTATGGTTCCAGTTACCATTGAACGAACCAATGGTCAAGTCGAACAGATTAAGGCACTATGCCGCATCGATACTGCGGACGAATTAGAATATTATAAAAATGGTGGTATTCTGCAATACGTTCTCAGAAATCTGTGTGCTTGATATGATCATGATCTATTCTCAGTTGGGTCTTTGGCCCAACTGCTGCATTAGCAAATTATTTCGATATGCTCATCAATTGTTTGAGTTAAAATCCAATCCTATTTTTTTATTTAAATTTCATAAATGACAATAGCACTGGCATACAAAGTTATTGGCGGTATGGTTAGACCGCATTTGTTAAGGATTAATCATGAATCACCCTAAAAAGGTTCTAAGCGTTTTTTCTTTGGTAATGATTAACGTCATTGCTGTGGATAGCTTACGTACTTTGCCTATTAGTGCCAAACTCGGCCTTACATTAGTCTCGTATTATGTTGTTGCCGCATTTGCCTTTTTTATTCCTGTCTCTTTAGTGGCAGCTGAATTAGCCACCACCTATCCTGAAACAGGAGGAATTTACGTATGGGTTCGAGAAGCATTCGGCAAACGTGCAGCGTTTATTACGATTTGGCTTCAATGGATATATAATGTCGTTTGGTACCCAACCATACTTGCTTTTATCGCAGCCACCCTATCCTACTTAATTGCCCCCGAATTGGGAAATAACAAGTATTACTTGTTAGGCACAGTACTTGTTCTGTTTTGGTTGTTTACAATACTGAATTGCTTTGGAATGAAAATATCAAGCATAGTGAGCACTATTGGCGCGACAATAGGAACTATCTTTCCCATGCTTTTTATTATTTTCTTGGCAATTCTTTGGGCAGTCCAGGGAAAACCTATGGTTGTTGGCTATCCCACTTCATGGTTACCTGACTTCAGTTCTTTGGGTAATTTATCATTATTTGCCGTGGTTTTATTTGGTCTACTTGGTATGGAGATGTCCGCCGTTCATGCTGAAGAAGTAAAAAATCCCCAACGGGATTATCCAAAAGCACTTTTTTATTCAACTATTTTAGTCATTTCTACGCTTTCCCTGGGCTCAATAGCCATTATGGTTGTAGTCCCTAATGAAAGTTTAAGTGTTGTATCTGGGCTTATAGATGCTTATGCAGTTTTTTTTAATTCCTATCATATGCCCTGGATGACCTCAATTATTGCTATTTTAATTATTTTAGGTGGCCTCAGCGGCGTTTCAGCATGGATTATTGGCCCCACCAAAGGATTAATGGTTTCAGCGCGTGACGGCTCTTTACCTGTTAAATTCGCCCATACAAATAAATATGGCGCGCCAACACCTATTCTCTTTGCACAAGCTGTTATTTTTACTATTTTAAGCACTGCTTTTATTTTGTTGGATTCAATTAATGCCGCTTACTGGATGTTAAGTGATCTGTGTGCTCAAATGGCTTTATTAGTATATGTCTTTATGTTTGCTGCAGCCATTAAATTAAGGTACAGCAAACCCAACCTGCATCGTGGTTACACTGTCCCAGGTGGTAATGCGTTCATGTGGTTATTATGCATCATGGGAATTCTTTGTTGCCTTACAGCAATAGTTATCGGTTTTGTACCTCCGACACAAATACCTGTTGGCAATGTATACCTATTTGAATCATTTTTAATCGGCGGGTTAATTTTATTCGTATTAATTCCTTGGTTTCTTGCTAAAAAGCATTAGAGCATAAACACCGGTTTAATAAGATAAGCATCGCATACCCACCTCACCCTAACCCTCTCCCCAAAAGGGAGAGGGGATAAAAAATAAAACAATCGATATAGAATCCCATGTTCCTTAAAAGAGGTATGGGACAGAAAATAACCCCAAAAAGTACTCCTTCCTAAAATAAGAGATGAGATAAAAACTATCTCAAATAACACGAATTTTTTTCTCTCAAAAGGATTGAGATAAGAACGGTCTAAATTAATAGAAACTCTCTTTGCTCACAAAAGCATGGCTGTATAAAAAATCGAAACAAACATCCCCTCTCCCGCTTGCGGGAGAGGGTTAGGATGAGGATGTTAAATAAGTTCTCAGCATGAAAAGGACATACTTCCGCAGGCTACAATTATTGATCATGACGCAAAGAAATCAATAACGGCTTGGTTCCACTGTGTCGGTTGCTCCAAATTGGATAAATGACCTGTATTAGGTAAAATAATTAATTGACTATTTTTGGCAAGTGAATGCATATCCATACTTTGTTGTGGTGGAATGACTTGATCCATTTCACCTGTAATAATTAAAATAGGTAACGCTGTCGTTGCGAGTAGGGATGATGTGGAATTACGGAGTGCCATACCACGCAAAGCAGATGCCGCAGCTGTTGATTTTTGCAAGCTTAAAATATGATGAAGGTATGTTTTTATTTCCAGCGAAGCATTTGAAGAAAGTGCTTTTACCATAAATCCATCGATCAATTTATCCATTCCATTTTCAAGTACCTCAAGAGCAGTTTTTTCACGAGCCGCTTTTGTTTCTAGGCTATCTGCCACAGACTGAGTATTGGCAAGAACTAATCCCAGTAATCGATTGGGATATTTATCTAAAAAAGCCAGGGCAATGTATCCACCCATGGATTCCCCACCAATGATCGCTCTATCAATTTTTAAGTAATCTAATAATTCTTTTATCTCATCAGCATATTCTGACATAGGAATTGCGTGTCCATCGACACTTGATGATTGGCCAAATCCCCATAGATCCAATGTAATTACGCGAAAATTCGCTTTAAGCCCCTCTTGTTGCGCCTGCCATAATCGTTGATCGGTGGGAAATGCATGAATTAATACGATTGGCTTCCCCTCACCCACATCATTATAAGAAATAAAATGATTTGTACGAGGAAACGCTATGGTCGTTGCGAACAAGGCGTTATTTAAAATGAAAAAAATAGAAAATAAAATAAAGCGGGGTGCAAAGAAGAGCTTGTTCATCAATTACTCCCTTAATCAACATGTTGTAACTTCATGTTACATTATAAGAAAAGGAGTGACTCTAAAAGAGAGATTAAACCCTCTCTTAAAGTAACATCCTTTATTCGCAAATCGGTTAATCAGGCAAGGACATCAAACTAGCATTGCCACCCGCTGCAGTGGTATCGACCGTATAAGTTCGCTCATGACAAAGTCGGACTAAATAGTTGGGTCCACCTGCTTTAGGACCTGTTCCTGAAAGTCCCTCACCACCAAAAGGCTGTAAACCAACAACTGCCCCTATCATATTTCGGTTTACATAACAGTTCCCTGCATGAACATTCTGTCTGATGTATTCAACGGTCTCATTAATACGGCTGTGGATACCAAGAGTTAAACCATAGCCGGTTGCATTAATTTGTTGAATTACTTGATCAAGGTCTTTGCGCTTAAATTGAATCACATGCAACACTGGTCCGAAGACTTCTCTTTCTAGTGCATTGATGTGATCAATAGCAATAGCCGTTGGTGGCATAAAATATCCTGATTCATGTGACTCATCCAATGGGCATTGGTAAACTATTTCAAAACGTTTTTTCATAAGCTCCACATGACTTTTTAATGTGGACAATGCTGTTTTGTCTATAACAGGTCCTACATCAGTAACAAGCCAGCGAGGATCTCCTACGACCAACTCCGCCATGGCGCCTTTTAAAAGCGCTATAGTTCTTGGGTAAACCTCCTCCTGAACAAATAAAACCCTCAATGCAGAACATCTTTGACCAGCACTACCAAACGCTGAATTAATTGCATCAACAACAACTTGCTCGAGTAAAGCAGACGAATCAACGATCATTGCATTTTGACCACCGGTTTCAGCAATCAATGGAATGATTTCTCCACCTCGTGTCGATAAAGTTTGGTTAATCAGATTGGCAGTATCGGTTGATCCTGTAAATAATACTGCTTTAATTCGTTTATCAGCGACCAATGCAGCACCAATAGTCTCACCGGGGCCAGGGAGTAATTGTACAGCGCCGATAGGAATTCCAGCTTGATGCATTAATTTAATGGTATAAGCAGCAATCAATGGAGTTTGTTCTGCAGGTTTTGCAATAGCACAGTTTCCTGTTACTAAGGCAGCAGCAATCTGCCCAGTAAAAATCGCCAAAGGGAAATTCCATGGACTAATACAAAGTACTATGCCGCGTGGATGCAAACTCAACTCGTTTAATTCGCCTGTATACCCCGATAAACGCAAAGGAGCTGCTAAAATTTGCTGTGCTTGCGTTGCATAGTAGCGGCAAAAATCAATGGCTTCGCGCACTTCAGCAATACAGTCACTGATTGTTTTACCCGCTTCCAGACAGGCTATAGTCATCAATTCAGCCTGGTTTTCCTGCAATAAGTCGGCAAAACGATTAAGACATGCAGCTCTTTCCTTAACAGGCATAGCGGACCAAGCTGGAAAAGTCTGCTCTGCTTTTGCTAAAGCCTGTTCTACATCCTCAAGTGATGCATTTTGGACCGTTCCAACAACGTTTTCTATTTGTTGCGGGGATTCAATTCGTTGCTTTTCACCTATCAGGGTGGTGCTAGCTGCGATAATAGGCTCTGAAGTCCATTGCTGCAACTTGAGTTGTGCCATCTTTTGTTGCAAAAGTGCGCGCTCGGTTCGATCGGTCAAATCAAAACCCTTAGAGTTTTTTCTGTTGGGTTGAAACACATCATCAGGCAAGGGAATATTTTGATTCATCTTATGCAATAATGATTTGGCTTTTTCAACAGGGTCCTCAACCAAAGTACTTATAGGCGCGTTGTCATCAACGATTCGGTTTACGAATGAAGAGTTTGCTCCATTTTCTAATAATCTACGCACCAAATAAGGAAGTAAATCCTCATGACTGCCAACAGGTGCATAAATACGACAAGGAATACCATAACAGTCAGCCGGCACGATTTGTTGATACAGTTCATTGCCCATTCCATGCAAACACTGAAACTCAAAATCGCGATAATCGCCAGTAATATTTAAAATCATCGCAACAGAATAGGCATTATGTGTCGCAAATTGCGGATAAATGGCATCCGTCATGGTTAATATTTTTTTAGCACAAGCCTGAAAAGAAACATCAGTAAAAACCTTACGCGTAAAAACAGGGTATTCTTTTAAGCCCTGCATTTGTGTTTTCTTAATCTCGCTATCCCAATAAGCACCCTTAATCAAGCGCACCATAATTCGACGTTGTTTTCTTCTCGCAAGAGCGGCCACCCAATCCAGTACATAAAACGCTCGTTTTTGATAGGACTGGACTGCCAACCCAAAGCCATTCCATCCATCTAAACTGGAGTCATTAAAAACACGCTCCATAACATCCAGTGATAACTCCAAACGCTCAGATTCTTCCGCATCAACAGTTAGAGCGATATCATAATTTTTTGCCAAACGAGCAAGAGCCAACAGTTTAGGTGGCAGCTCATCCATGACTCGCTCATGTTGGCTTTCATTATAACGTGGATGTAATGCAGAAAGTTTTATAGAGATTCCTGCCCGTTTATAAACATTTGAATTTTTATCAGCCTGCCTACCTATTGCTTCAATTGCTTCTTTATACGCTTCAAAATAACGTGATGCATCAACTGAAGTAAGCGCTGCTTCACCTAACATGTCATAAGAATAACGATATCCTTGAGCTTCTTTCTTTTTAGCTCGGTTTAATGCTTCATCTATGGTTCGTCCCATAACAAATTGTTTGCTCATAATACGCATTGCTTTATCAACGGCTTTTCTAACTACCGCCTCACTACTGCGATTAACGAGTTTCATTAAAGATTTAGATAATGTGGTTTGGGCCTTTTCTGGGGTCAGTATTTTCCCGGTAAGCATTAGAGCCCATGTTGTTGCATTTACAAAAAATGAATCACTTTGACCTATATGGGATTTCCAATCACCGCCAGATAATTTATCTTTGATTAAATTATCAATTGTAGCGCTGTCAGGAACACGTAGTAATGCTTCAGCCAAACACATGAGAGCAATCCCTTCATCACTGGATAATGCATATTCAGTTAGAAATGAATCAATACCCGTACTTTTTTTTCTATCGGTTCGCACTGACTCAACCAGTTTTGTCGCACTATTTTTAATATCAATTAATTGCTGTTGCCCTAAGGTTGCTTTCTCACAAAGTTCTGTTATCAATGATAACTCATCAACACGATAGGCATGATTAATAGCAGCTCGTATTCCTTCAGGTAATTGTATGATCTGCTTTTCCAGCATAGCATTCTCCGAAATCAAATAGATAACTACTCTCTTTTTCCCCGGAATCCCTTCAGGATCATTGAGTCAATGCAGGGTTAAATAGAGTTCAAAAAGTATCAGCCAAGTATAATTTAGTGCCATATAAAATGGAATGCACTCACTATTATTTTGCTGTAGAATACAGTCTAGATCCGCTGTAAGCGCAGTAATTATACCTGGTTTTTAGCAAAATATCTGCTTTTTATTTGAAATAATAGAATTAATTTTGTACTAATTGAGCGGTATTTGCAGACACAAATAGATTTCAAATTATTCTAATTGATAACTTTTTATACAATATCATTTTCGATCACTATCGTAAGCTTCTGAATTGATTCATATTTTTTCTTAATGAGCAAAGAAAGACCGTTAAATTTTACAATTACATGAATTGTTAATATAATCACCATTTTTCTGAAGAACTATGAAGGCAATTTACAAGAAGAAAGGAGAAGTATGAATACCTTATTGACTCTAATCTCAACCGTAATTTTAACCAGCAATATAACATCCAGTGCGCCCTCATTTGCAGCAAGATCTGAACCAGACATCAATACTAAATTACAGCATTTGAGTAGTAAGGCACCGAAATTAAATAGAAACGTGTTGAAGCTTGCATTAACTGCGTATAGAAATGCGAGTAAAAAAGGAGCCGTCAAAAAACCTGTGCTTACAGTAATTGACTACTCTTTACCCTCAAACAAGCAACGTATGTGGGTATTTGATCTTAATAGAGAGCGTCTTCTATATAACACTTATGTTGCACACGGCAAAAATTCAGGTGTGAATAAAGCAAGTCATTTTTCGAATGTTCCCTCAAGCAAACAATCGAGTTTGGGTACATATATTACTAAAGATACCTACATCGGTCATAAAGGATACTCACTGAATCTTCAAGGTTTAGATAAGGGCTTTAATGATAATGCATTAAGTCGACGTGTGGTAATACATGGTGCATGGTATGTAGAACCTGATTTTATAAAGCGTGCAGGTCGAGCCGGGTTATCTTGGGGTTGCCCTGCTATCGCTCAAACATTAGCAAAACCTGTAATCAATACCATTAAGAATGGTTCCGTAATTTTTGCTTATTTTCCTGACAAAAGATTTTTATCTAAGTCAGGTTATCTAGTGGCATAAAATAAAAAAGCCAGGGTCCCCCCTGGCTTTTCGCAGTCATCCGTATAAGAACTTCCAGTTCTTATTATCATCCATGATTAACCATATCCTTATGGTTACAATTCCATTTGTCTGACTTATATCCATACAAGTCATGATTAAAATGTAGCAATAGAAAAAAAGAAGTTCAAGATTGATTTACACCTCTCTCTAGATTTGATTTGGGTAAGTCACTAGTAATTATTTATCGATTTTCTTTTTAAATCAATGACTTAATTATATAGCCCAGAATTTATACATAAAAAAAAGGCTATTATCTTCAGTCCATTTGAGAAATATCTTACAAGAAATCAAGCAAAAAAACTGAGCATATATTTTTTAAAATGAGTATTCCTCATTTAAAAAAAACTAGGGATAATCAGTAGTTTGTATACAAGTGCTTGATTATGTCACAAGATGTGGTAGTTTATTCTGCATCTTGATAACGTTTTAGAGCAATACAATGGACAAACAAACGCTAACTACAGTTAAAAAAGATAAGTTACACGTAATAGATTGGCTTATTGAACACTTTCCAAATGCTTTTTTTAAAAAAGGCAATCAGATTAAACCGCTGAAAATTGGGATATTTGATGACATCATCGATTTCTATGAGCGCCTTGAGTCCCCGCCGTTCAGTAAAAAATCGTTACGTGAAGCGTTAAGCTACTATAGTGCCTCTCCAGCCTATCTAAATTGTCAAAAAGAAAACTCTGCTCGAATTGATATTTACGGTAATGAGGTCGATGTCGTAACCCAAGAACAAGCTAAATATGCTCATCAACGATATGTAGAACGCTACAGTAAGAATAAAAACTCGGAAGCATAAATTACCGTATAACAGTGAAGTCGAGTTTCAATCTCGACTTCATGATCTCTTGCCCAAGGCTGCCTTTTTTAGCTCAGGTTGCGGCATTTATTTTAAAGCCATCAAATAGTTCACTCTAATGTCCGATCCTAACGAGGCTTTCCTTAAAAAAGGGTTGTAATCCATTCCTTTGAGATCAATCAAGTTAAAACCCCAGGGTCGAGCCATGGCTAGCAACTCACTTGGCTTAATAAATTTTTTATAATCATGTGTTTGTTTAGGTAATAGATTGAATAGATATTCTGCAGCAATAATTGCAGTCGCATAAGCCTTAATAGTTCTACTAATTGTGGATACAAATAAAAAACCTTGTGGTTTGAGAAGTCGTTTGCAATGCTCAAAAACCAACTCAGGGTTTTCAACGTGCTCTAACATTTCCATACAGGTAATCACATCAAAACGCTGTTCGTCGTACTCTTCCACAGAAGTAGATAGATAATTAATCTTCAGATTATTATTTTTTGCATGTTCTTGAGCGACCACAATTGCTTCAGATGCCGCATCAATCCCCGTCACATGAGCCCCATCCCTTGCCATGGCCTCGCACAAAATACCTCCACCACACCCCACATCCAAAACAGTTAGATCACTCAAAGAAACATGCTGTTTGATAAAATCAAGCCGCGTTTGATTTATGTCATGCAGGGTTTTCAAAGGTCCCTCAGTATCCCACCATAAGTTGGCATGTTGAGCAAATTTATTAATTTCTTTAGGATTAACCGTTGATTCAGTGTGACTCATTTTGTAATAAATCCAGAGGTTTAAAAAAATCGATAACCGATTGATTGGCAATAAAACTTACATTATAGGGATGTTCGGCGCTAAGTCCTATAGGTAATTGACTTTGAGCCGCAGTTTCTGCAATTTTACCTAACAAAATCAGTTGGATGGAGGGCTTAATTAAGGCCAATTGACTAAACAGGCTTTGAATGAAAGGTTTCCATTGCCGTGCATGATAAGGAACCCTACCCTCGCTATAGACTAAAGAAGCATTGAGTAACAAAATACCCTTCTTCATCATTCCTTCAAACAATTCCTGTGCTGTTTGTACCAAAAAGTGTTTATCCAATAGGGCAATATGAGCTTGTGAGGTATTGGAATCTAAATCTCCGCGCGCTACAAGTAGCATTTTAATCAAGTTACGCAAAGAAGTGGCCCGATTAACCGCTTTACTTAACCCATTCATACTCCATAAACTCCCAACCGAATTATCCCAGAAGGCATAGCCATTCGCTGAATCTTGGCGTGGATAAGGAGACTCACCTAATAAAATATATTGAGTCTTAGCGAGCGGCAAACTAAAAGCTGCAAATAACCGTTTTTTACCGGGCAACCATTGTTCATCATCCAATAATTGATGCAAATAGTTGGAGTCCATAGCCTCTAGTGCTTTAACAACAATGTCCTTCCAATCAAAATGGCAATTAATCAGTAAAAAATGCATTTCCGTTTTTATACTCGGTGAAGATAATTCTAAAGACACTTCCACTCTGCCTCCTTAAATGGGCCTCTACATCCAGATATCAACGATTTTCTGTGTATTCAGGGTGATTACAGCAATCATGACGTTATCCTAACTGCTCTAAGTATTTTCTTCAATTATTACCTAAAATAATAGACCAAATCATTGGGCGAACCATATTAAAAATAGCTGCTGCATCTGATAAAACTTTTTATACAGCGAAACAGATGAAGCCGATCAAACTCCAGAAATCGTGTTGATTTTTGCCCAAATCAGCGCCAGCGAGTCAATTACTGCATATTGTTTTAAATAACTCCAAAATATCAAATTTTTACTTGCTTATTTAGGTTTTTGTGGTTAAAAATAGAATTTACAGGGAGATTCTTAAACACAGGGAGTGTGGTGTATGTCTACTAACGAACAAGAACTTGATACATTTATTAAAAGAGATAATAATCTTTCTAATGCAAATAAAGTAATTATTGAAAAAGCTTTGGCACAGATGAGTTTTTCTGATGCAGCAAAACAAGTATTATTAGATCCAAAATCTCCTCCAGCTGATTTAGATAGTCTACAAAGCATTGCTCTAACCCAAGAGCACCTGGCACAAGTCAAAAAAAGCCTAGGCGTAATCGTTGACACCTTACAAGCTAATCCAAGTCTTATATCTCGTGCGGCCGCTTTATGGGGTGAGTTGCCTTTGTGGCAAAGAATTCTCGGTGGGGTTGCTCTATCAGGTCCAACTCTCATCATCGGAGCGGCAGCACATATCGGCTTTCTGGTCACAATTAGTGGCGTCAGTGCTTTAGCTTACACCACAAGTGGTATTGTGCTCGATGACCATCATTACCATACCAAAAATATAACTCAAAAATTGAAAGAAGGAATTTTTGGTGTTGCAGAAATTCTTGAATTAACCATTGGCGCATTAGATTCCATTCGTAAAAAACTTGCCGCAGAAATTGATAAATTTAAGGCGGAGAATGAGAAACTCGCCCAAAATATTACCCGTTTGAATGAGGAAGTTGAGACTTTGAGTGCTCAGGTAGAGGTTTATGTTGAAACAGAAAAATTACTCCGTAAAACAAAGGAAAAACTTGAAGAGACAAACTCCGCCTTAAAGCAAGATCTTCAAAAACAGAATGACCAATTTCAATCCAATGAGAAAGAGCTTTTAAAAGCTCGAGATGAGCATTCAAAATGTCTATTGCTCTTATCCCAGAAAACTTCGGAATTATCAGAGGTAAGGCAATCTATGGGGGCTGAACTGGAAAAAGCAAAAAAAATTGCCACCTCCTTGGAAGGAACAGTGAAAGTATTGTCCTCTGCAGCAATCAGCGACTCCAGTCAACGACAAGCTTTTCAAGAAAAACTCAATAATTTTTTAACTGATAAAGCGGCTAATTTTGATCAAGTAGCTGAACGCATGAATAAAGCCGAATCTGAGCTTTCTATGGTTAAATCGGAATTAAAAGCTAGTACAGAGCGTTTCAATAAATTATTGGAGCTTCAAGAAAAGCAGCTGCTACGCTTGCAAGGACTTGATCGACGTGTTGATGCGAGCATTCATCCCGAACAACATGCAACTCCAAGTGACGAACAAGTTAAATCAGAGGGATTATTGAGTAAATTAGGCCTCATGGCTTTGCCCCAAATATGGCCATTAACCAACTCGACACAACCAGTCAAACAAAACTCTCCCATGAATCCTGTACCTTAAGCGAAACCCTCAGATATCATTTCCTCCGAGTTGCATTACTCGGAGGATTGAATCTACTTTTTTCTTTGCTTATACCAACATTGTGAAGTACCCTAATTTCGGCTATTCTGTATTTTTAACTTCAAGTTAAAAGCCGTGATTAAATCATACAATAAACTGATAAAAATAATAAAAAATAATCAGGAAACGATGGTGAAGCAACTTCATCAGTTTTGTGAGACTAACTCGGGAACATCCAATTTGGATGGGCTGGCTCAAATGGCTAATCTTCTGCAAACAGCCTATAGCGCCATAGCAGACACCATTCAAATCAAAAAACTTCAACCATTTTCAGTGATGGATCTATCCGGTAATACAGTAATACAAAACTGTGGTGATGCACTGTTTATTAGAAAAAGGCCTCATTTGAAACGTCGAGTTTTACTTTGTGGGCACATGGATACTGTTTATGCCGTAGACAATCCTTTTCAGAAATTAACTTATATTAATGATAATTGTATTAATGGGCCTGGCGTTGCCGATATGAAAGGTGGCCTTATTGTGATGTTACACGCTTTATCCGCCTTCGAACAAGATGAGTGTGCCGCAGAGCTCGGGTGGGATGTTTTAATCAATACTGATGAAGAGATTGGCTCACCAGCATCCAGCGCGCTTTTCGATGAGTTAGCAGCTAATTATCAAGCAGCTTTAGTTTATGAACCGGCTATGACACCAACAGGTACCTTAGCAAAAAATCGCAAAGGAAGTGGAAAATTGACGCTTATTGCGACTGGAAAAGCGGCACATGCTGGGCGCGCTTTTTCAGAAGGTCGAAATGCAATCTGTTATTTAGCTGAGGCGATATGTGCTGTGCATGCACTTAATGGGAAGCGCGAGGGAGTAACAATTAATGTAGGAGCAATTGCAGGCGGTGAAGCGCTCAATGTGGTTCCTGACCGAGCAGTAACACAGCTTGACATTCGGATTAGTCTACCTGAAGATGAGTTTTGGGTGCGAACTGAGCTGGATGAAATTATTAGTCGATTAAAACGCCCAGGTTATTCTCTAAACGTGTATGGTGTTTTTGGCAGACCAGTAAAACGTGTATGCTCAGGTACAAAACGCTTGTTTCATCGTCTTCAACATTTAGGACAAGAGCTAGGTCTATCTATAGATTGGAAAGATAGTGGTGGCTGCTGTGATGGAAATAATTTGGCTCAACATGGTTTACCAGTTCTAGACACACTTGGGGTTAGGGGTGGTAATATTCACAGTTCAGAAGAGTATATATTGCTTGATAGTTTATTCGAACGCGCAGCACTCAGCACCCTACTCTTGCTTGATCTAGCTCAAGGTGGTTTAGAGGATCTAAAAAATGATGCTATTTCGTAGTGCTCGTGTTACAGATTTGGATGCCATTCATCATTTGGCTGAGGAAAGTGGCGTAGGAATAACAACGCTTTCCAAGGATAAAGAAATATTGGAAAAACGACTTTGCTGGTCTACTGACTCCTATAAAAAAGTTATCGAAAAGCCGTATAATGAATATTATTTATTTGTTTTAGAAAATCCAACAAATAAAAAAATAATGGGTGTTTCAGGAATAGAATCATGCACTGGACATGAGGCTCCTTTTTATTCTTACAAAATATCTAAGCGCACCCGAATTTGTCGTTCGTTAAATATACGCAGTGATTATGAGGTTTTAAGTCTAGTAAATGATAATCAGGGACGAAGTGAAATCTGCACCCTTTTTTTAGAGCCTCAATACAGAAAAAATAAAAATGGTTTATTACTTTCCAAAGCACGTTTCCTCTTTATGGCTCAATATCCTGAACGTTTTGCTTCAACGGTAATTGCTGAAATGCGCGGAATTTCGGATGAAAAGGGTATATCACCCTTTTGGGAGAATGTAGGAAGTCATTTTTTTCACATGTCTTTTGCTGAAGCAGATCGACTCACCCTCGCCACTGACAAACAGTTTATAGCAGACTTAATGCCTCGTAATCCAATCTACGTTAAATTGCTGTCTACAGAAGCCCAAGCAGTGATAGGCCAAGCCCATCCCTCGACACAAGCGGCAATGAACATTTTATTAAAAGAAGGTTTTCGCTATAACAAGTACATTGATATTTTCGATGCGGGTCCCACACTCGAAGTACCATTATCCAAAATCAAAACCATTGAACTTAGTCGCGTGGTCACCATTAAAAACATTAGTGATGAAGTGAGCAGTACGAGCTATTTATTAGCAAATACCCAATTGGATTTTCGTGCAACCATTAATAGCGCTCTAATCAACAGAGAAAATAATACATGTATCATTAGCAAAAAAACGGCAAATCTCCTTCAAGTTAAATGTGGAAATCAACTGCGTGTTGCTCCGGTATTATTTGATAATGGGGTGTTAAATGATTAAATCATCAATATTGAATGGTAAAGGACACTATATTTGTGGTCAGTGGCTTGAGGGACAGGGAACTAAGCTGGAATCATTAAATCCGGCTTATGGGACATTATTTTGGCAAGGAACAAATGCAACGGAACAAGAAATTTCCTCAGCCTATCATGCTGCTCATCAAGCCCTTTTCCCCTGGTCTACACTTGATTTCGAAACACGCGCCAATTACATCCAGAAATTTGCGAAGCAAATTGAAAAAAATCGTGATCAATTAGCGCAGCTCATTGCATTAGAAACTGGAAAACCTCTATGGGAGGCACATACCGAAGTCAATGCAGTTATAGGAAAGATTAATTTATCCATCCAAGCTTATCAAGAAAGAACCGGAACAAAAATGACCAAAACAACAGAAGCGAATGCCTGTCTTCGGTTTAAACCTCACGGCATTGTAGTTGTTCTTGGTGCATTTAACTTTCCAGCTCATTTGAGCAATGGGCACATAGTCCCTGCTCTTCTAGCAGGAAATACGATTCTTTATAAACCAAGTGAGCATACACCTGCAGTAGCCGAGTTTATCATGCAATGTTGGCATGAGAGCGAACTGCCTCCCGGAGTAATCAATTGTTTACAGGGTGATGCAACCTGTGCAAAAATCTTACTTGCACAAGACATTCAAGGTGTGTATTTTACCGGTAGCTATGCCACAGGGTTACGTATTCACCAACAATTCGCGGATAAACCAGAAGTAATTTTAGCGCTTGAAATGGGTGGAAATAATCCTTTAGTCATTGACGAAGTGACTGACCTTCAAGCGGCTGTTTACCATACATTACTCTCTACCATAATTACTGCTGGTCAACGCTGCACCTGTGCACGACGTGTTATCATCCCTGATTCCGCTCAAGGTGATGAGTTTTTACAGCGTTTTATCAAGATGTGCACATCAGTCAAGGTAGGCCCATTTGATCAAAAACCAGAGCCATTTATGGGGCCAGTTATAAGCCATGTGCAAGCTCTTAAACACATTCATAGCCAAAAAAAACTCGCTGAGTCAGGAGGTATTTCTTTATTGCCCATGACATTACTTGCTGAGTGTACAGGCTTACTATCACCAGGCATCATAGATATGACGCATTTCGAAAATCCACCAGATGAGGAAATTTTTGCACCTCTAGTACAAATATATCGGTACTCAGACTTTGAACACGCAATTTATCTGGCGAATCAAACTCGTTACGGTTTGGTCGCGGGTTTATTCAGTAATAATGAGCAGAATTATCAGCAATTTTATCAACATGTCCGCGCTGGTTTAATTAATTGGAATAGACCCACCACAGGCGCAGCCAGTAGTCTTCCTTTTGGCGGGGTCGGATTAAGTGGAAATCACAGACCGAGTGCTTACTTTGCTGCAGATTATTGCGCTTATCCCGTAGCCAGTATGGAACAATCTTTTTTAACGATGCCTGAACAAATAGTACCAGGTATTAGCGATTTTGGTGTATTGTAGCTGAATTACGCTGCGCTAATTCGGCTCATTTAAAATGGAATCTAAAATGACTGTTTATGAGTTAAACATGGATGGCCTAGTTGGCCCTACCCACAATTACGCTGGTATTGCCCCAGGTAATCTTGCTTCTTCTAATAATGCAGCGGCAATTTCTAATCCTCAGGCGGCCGCACTGCAAGGTTTAGAGAAGATGCGCTTGCTGTACAAAATGGGCCTGAAACAAGGATTATTACCACCGCATCAACGTCCGAATCTAGAGCTACTCCATCAATTAGGTTTTTGCGGCAAGCCCAAAGAGCAAATTAATAAAGCGTATAAAAATGCACCAGAACTTCTTAGTGCATGTTATTCAGCATCCAGTATGTGGGCAGCCAATGCAGCTACCGTCTCTCCAAGCACGGATACTCATGACCATAAAGTTCATTTTACTGCCGCAAATCTCATAAGCAATTTACATCGACATCATGAGGCAGATTTTTCAAAAAAATTACTGGAGCTTATTTTTTTTAACCCAAATTATTTTCATCATCATGCGATTCTGCCAAGATCAACGATTACTGGGGACGAAGGTGCTGCAAATCACAGTCGTCTCTGTCAAAACTACAGCCAACCAGGAATACATCTTTTTGTTTACGGGAAAAAAACTTTAGGGAAAAATCAGTCAAACATTGGCCCAATAAAATATCCAGCCCGTCAAACCCGAGAAGCATCTGAGGCGATTGTTCGTCAACATCAGTTATCAGAAAACCAAGTTGTGTTCGCATGCCAAAATCCACTTGCTATCGATCAAGGGGTTTTCCATAATGACGTTATCTCTGTAGTCAATGAATCAGTTTTTTTAGTCCATGAACAAGCGTTTCATCAACAAAATTCAATACTGGACCAATTAAAGGAAAAAGCACCCTTTCCTTTAAATATTATTCAAATTCCACAAAAAGAACTTAGTGTTGCTGATGCTGTTGCAACCTATCTTTTTAATTCGCAAATTATTAGTTTAAAAAAATCAAACTCGATGATGCTTATTGCTCCCTTTGAATGTCAAAACAATCCTCGTTCTAATGCATGCATTGAGAGAATACTTGCTGATGACTCGAACCCAATCAACTCGGTGCATTTTCTTGATTTGAAACAAAGTATGCAAAACGGTGGTGGCCCTGCTTGCTTAAGATTGCGTGTTCCCTTGAATGACGAAGAGCTTGAAGCCATGCATCAAGGCGTATTAATCGACGATAAGTTATTAAAAATTTTAGAAATGTGGGTTTTAAAGCATTATCGTACTGAGTTAGCTCCCAAAGATTTAGCTGATCCTCAACTTATTGAAGAATGTTTTTCTGCCTTGGATGAACTATCTCAAATTCTAAAACTTGGCTCCGTTTACCCTTTTCAATTAGAGAATACACGCTAAATGTGGAAAACGAAGTTCGGCAGATGCATTCATACATCTCCTTCAGGTTATAAAGTATATCAAAATTTATGTTATCGTTGGCTTACATTAGGAAGTACAGCACTCCAAACAGTAATTAACCGTTATCATCCGCAAGAGCCAGTTTTATATTATCTTCCTGCACTTACATTAATGGCTCGAAAATACCCTGGTGGCACCTGTATGCTGGGATTAGGCGGTGCGGGGGTTGCGTGGATGTTAAAAGATGTTCCTCTGGTTGCTGTAGATAATAGTGAGGAAGTCATCGACATAGCAAGAAGCTTTTTTATGATAGACCACTTAAAAAAGTTAACAGTCGTCCATGAGAATGCTAAAGATTATATAGAAACATGCAAAAGGAAATACAATCATGTCATCATTGATCTATATAACGCCAATCATTTCCCACCTGAATGCGCTGATGCCAATTTTTTTGCTTCATGCAAAAGAATAATGACCGAAGATGGTTTTTTGGCTATAAACTTGGCCAACATCAAAGAGCAAGATGCTATTTTTCAATTAGTTAGGAACCAATTTAAACATACCTTAGTTATTCCAATACGTAAAAGTTCGAATATGGTCATTTTTGCTGCCGATGAAAGCAAAGAATTGTTCATGAATAAAATAAAGCAAACGTCTGCTTTCAAACGTATTATTTGGGTTGAATCATGGGGTTATGTTGGAGATTTTATACAAACAAACTGGCAGCGATTAGCAATCTATTTTAGAAAAATTTCACTATAGCCGTCTTTCATACAAAATAATCTATTGAACTCTAAATAGTCAATAAGGGACAAATTGGTTATGAAGTTCGACCTCTTCCCTATACTCGAGTTAATATGACTATCTATGATTGGCACATAAAGAGGTGAACAGCAGTATTTGTGATCACTTCCAATTTTGCCATATTGCTTTTGAGTAGCTTGTTGATAGCATAGCAACGTCAATGACAGTTGCTATGCATTTTGAGTGTTATTGCTATGGAACCATGGGGCTTACAGTCATGCTTTTAATTTGCATATCAGGCTCTTTTTTCTTTTTAAAGAAATTATTTAAGCCACCAACGACCTTATTACCGGCAGAGACTAATTTATCAATAAAACTAAAATCCATTTCCATTTCATAGCATTTGACAGTATTGATGTCATTAAAGTCATTAGTCATCATTTGCGAAAAACATAAAAGCATGTAATTTAAAACCACCTCATCCTGTTCTTTCTGTCCCATTTTTTTAAAATCAGCGTCATTTTCCAACTTTTTCCAAGTATAAAAATTAATGCTCCGTCCATGATTTGGATCATAAAAATATGCAGTTTTCTTCTTAGGATCGTAACGTAAATAGATTGCATGCCCCCACGTCGCCTGATCTGTGGCTTGAGTTCCGTCTTTGTTAGTTGCATGGTGTCCAATAGATAGTTTCACAATTCCAAAATTTTTGAATTTGGATTTCTTCTGTTCATTAACTGCCTGAAATAGTATTTGATAAATAGAGTCAGAACCAAAAGCAGGCTCATCTGCATAATGAAAATCTTTGTGTAGTGCTTGAATTTTCTTTAAATGAAGACGCTTTAATACCGCTTTTGATAAACCATTGTTCTTTTCATCCCCTGCGTCTACTTGATATAAAGCTTGATTATAGCGATCTTGGGGTGAAATTTTTACTTCTGTTTTCCATTGAGCATCGGAAAGGAACTGGTTTCTTCCTAGGGTGGTCATTTCTTGAGTAATTACTCTATAAGTATTTGCTTGACACACACCATCCCCCAACACTTCGCCAATGCCACCAATGAATCCTTGAATATTTTCATATTGGATGGGATCACCCCATTGATTAAAAAATTCAATGTCTTTTTGAACATCCTTTAACAACTCAGCATGGAAGGTACTGCAAGACTGATCATTGAGAGGAGATATCATCTCGATTACTTTGTTATACTCATCTTTTAATGCGGTAAGACTGTCTTTGCTCTTTTTAATGTTTTGATTGACCGCACGGCTTATAGAGCGCAGCAATTTACTTTTTGATTGTTTCAAGGAACTGTCTATGTGCTGAGCAATATGTCCCTTGTCATCATTCAATTCCTTTCTGCATCGCTCATATTCTTGTTCTAACCAAAGGGTTGCGGTTGCGAGGACTTTTTGCCTGGCCTTGGTTACAGTATGAATCAAAGGAGCTAGTGAAGGATCTCCACCTGCGGCACTGATCTTTTCCTTTAAGGCCATCAGTTCAATCTGATACTGCAATTCTTTCAAGGTAGGGAATTCATTTTCGGACTGACCATTCAGGACTACATTTTGAATCACATGTTTGATTTTTTGCTGGACAAGCTCCTTATCCACCTTAACTTTGCCTGAGTCTAAACCAAGTGCTGTAAAAACAGCAGTCTCATGAGGGTTTTGGAGAAATTTTTCTGGGTGGGTAATTTGCTGGTGTACAAATGCTCGTTTTAAGACAAGAGAAAAATCTTCTAAATATTCTTTAGGTAACCGAGCTAGTGCCTGTTTGAGCTTAGGAAACATTTTAATGACGACTTCTTCTTGAGCGGTAATCTCACCTCGCTCAAGTTTTATATTTAATTTAGACATTTCCTCTGTGTATTCTTCCTTAGTCATTTTTCCTTGAGCATAAGCGATAATGCGAAGTTTATCTGATTCCGTCAGCATTCGTTCACTATCACGAATGTCAGTCCCAACCACATCCCAATCACCAATTATTTTTTCAGCAATTTGTTTGTTTGTGCTCTGCTCTAAACGATCATAAAGGTCGATCAGAGCGGCACGATTACAAGCTGAACGAACCCCCACCACAAATTGATCCAGTGCCTGAAGATTTTTGGAATGATCAACGGATGTAGGCTTATCGGGCATATGTTCGATAACATGCTGAATGTCACGAACAATTACAGGAGCTAACTTAGCTACCTCATCAACTCGTTCAGCATGCAATATCTTTTTAACAATCTCTATTGGATTTTTATTAACCAATGAGAGAGATTGGACAACTTCATCTTCAGCAGCAATTTTTTCCAACTGCTCGGACAAGACTTGCATCAATTTTTCATTACTTGCATCAGTGGACATCAATATGGCTTGGGTTCGCTCCATAGCTACCTCAAAGCCTGCAGGTGAACCGTTCCATCTTTTTCTTTTTTCTTCAATGATTCTAAATCGTTCTTGTTCCACTTCAGCAATTTTTTCCATGAACTGATTTATCTCAGATAATGAACGTAATGGTGAAGTGTAGTCGTCTAAACGTTTCGAGGTAGGCCAGTACTTTGCATATAATAGTTCAAAGGGGATTTTGCAGCCATGTGCTGCACATTTTTTTTTCAACTCATTAAGAATTGAACAGTTTATTATGATTAATAATTCATGAACCAGTTCCCGATGTACTCGTTGCCAATGCTCAAAATCATCTGAATGAATATTAAGCTGCATGAGGTCCGGAAGTAACTCTTTTTCTTTTATCATTTCTGTAATTGCAGCAACATTAAATACATTGAATTTATTAAGGCTGCTACCTGAGTTAAAGCTTTCCCACAGTCCAACAAGGTAGCTATTTAGATGGGAATTCATCAAATAAAGGGCATCAAGAGCCAATAATTCTTTCTTCATTTGCTCCAGTTGAATAGCCATTTGCGTTGTATATTCATTGAAACTTGGAAGCGCCCCTTGATTTTGAACGTAAAAATGTCGCGCTGTGTTGTGAAAAAGCCAGTTTCTAACAACCTCGATATTAAATGCTCTTAACTGCTCATCATTTACTTGTTCAGGCCAATCATCATCTTTTTTCCAAAAATCGCTGGTATTTAAATAATTACATAATTGTTTCAGGCAAATCACATCCTCTAATGATTCCAATGCTGCTGGTAGTGAACTCATCACCCATGCCATTTTATCGGCACATTCGGTTTTTATTGTACTTACATACTCAGAGTAACGTGTGCTTTCAATGGAATATTGATCATCTTCTGAGGTAATTGTCGGATATTTTTCTTTTAGTGGAAGTGGAACAAAATCGAAATCGAGTTGGCTTGGAAAATCATAATAATAAATATAGCCACCACCATGAACAGAACCGGGCATAATACTCTCAGGAATGTTAAAACTTTGTGCATTATAAATGATACTTTTTTTTATGCAAAAAAAATGTACTATTTTTTAAAGACATGATGATTTACAAGCATTTTTAACCCGATTCAACACGGGAAAAGCAAGTTAACTTGTTATACAACAGCGAGCGCCATTCCGGTGATATCATCGAGCGATTGCTCAACACGTGCGATAAACAAAGTCATCCTAATGTATGATGCGCATCACACCATCGTTTGCTACTGCCTATCGCATGGACTTCGAACTGCTTATACACGCTACAAAGTTGGATTAGCCCTGGTTGAGGTGCTGCCAATTTTGTAACAAACAAAATAATGCAGCGATTAACATCTCGGTTGGACTATAAAACTACTGCTCTATTCCAAGAAGATACTTCATCAGTAAATTTATCAAGCGCTTCCATCTCTTTAGAAGGCTTAAATAAACCATATGCAGTAACACCTCCCGCAATAACCCCTGACATGACGCTCGAAGAAGCAACAGTTACAGCAGCAGTATAACCGCTTAATATCCCCGCAAAAAAAGCGCCTGGACCAGTCCACCAACTACACGCAACCCCAATTGTAAAGCCCATTAGTGCGGTTACAATCAATACAATGGCCGCTGCAGCAACAGAAAGTGCTGCTTTAAGGATATTAGGATTCTCACCCGCCAAAATGATGTCACTATTCTTTATAAAACTTTCAATGGCTTTAGCTTTATTTTTTGGCGTAGCTTTCAAGTCCAATATAATTTTAGACAGCTCATCCAATTCAATATCCATCAAGCTTTTTTTGATCTTGGGTAGATTTTTTATACCTTCCTTTAGTTTTATAACAGCCTCAGCCCACGAGATCAGAAGTTTCGCTTCACACTGAGCGCGGATCAGATCGAAAAGCTCCTCGATATTCTCCTCGTTTTTTGCTGAAGTGGTAATGAAATTGGCAAATAATTCCTTTGAATTAATTTGTTTTAATGCGTTAAGATTTGCTTTAGGTGAATCTGATTTTGTACCAACACAGATAATCGGAGCTAGGGGCGCAAATTGACGAAACTGCTGGATACTTTTAATTAGTTCTTGTTCGTTAATTTCTTCAGTTAAATCAATACAATATAAACCAACATCAGCCCCTTTATAATAATATGGGTTAATTTGTTTAAATCGCTCTTCTCCAGATATATCCCATAGGTCTACAATATTATTGGAATCCATTTGCCGAGAGAAAAACTCAACACTTAAGGTAGGGGAAGTCTCTTCTGCAAAATCAATTTTTGTTTGAGCTACTTTATGAACGAGTTTCGTTTTACCACTTTTGCCAAAAATTACAACTTTATACTTCATAAGGAACCTCCAAAAATCATTTTCAGAAGCATTTAAGAGAAATTTATTAAGCTATTTTTCCGCTAATCAATGAAAAAACTTAATTGAGATTCTTTATCATGACTAAATTAACAAATTAAATAAAGTACTTTGTGTTTTATTTGAATAAGAATTGCAATAAAAAATTCATTACAACTTGAGGTTATTCACCTCAAGCTGTCACTTGATTTAAATTTCCATTAAATCTTTTTCTTTTTCAGCCAATAATGCATCTACTTCCAGAATATATTTATCGGTTAATTTTTGAATGACTTCAGTTGCTCGACGCTCATCATCTTCAGAAATAGCCTTTTCCTTAACTAATTCTTTTAATTGATTATTTGCATCTCTTCTGATATTACGAATGGATACTTTTCCTTGCTCGCCTTCATTACGAACCACTTTGATTAGCTCTTTTCTTCGTTCTTCAGTCAAAGGTGGCATAGGGACACGAATCGCAGAACCTGCTGTAGCCGGATTCAAACCCAAATCTGAGGTTAAAATGGCCTTCTCTACAGCTGATACCATCGACTTTTCCCATGGGGTAACTAATATTGTACGAGAATCACTAGCAGTAATATTAGCTACTTGGCTCAATGGAGTCATCGTTCCATAATAGTCAACTTGCACATGATCAAGTAAACCAACATTCGCTCTTCCGGTGCGAATTTTAGTTAAGTCTGTGTGCAATACTTCAATCGTTTTTTTCATTCGCTTTTCTGAATCTTGCTTAATCTCATTAATCATGATTAGCTCCGACTATAGTTCCTACGCGTTCTCCAGATACAATTCTTTTCAATGCATTGGGTGCAGCCATATCGAAAACCTGCAATGGCATGCCTTGATCTTGACAAAGACAAATTGCAGTAGAGTCCATTACTTCTAAGCCTTGCGTTAATACTTCGATATAGGTCAAATAATCATATCGTATGGCATTAGGGTTTTTAAAGGGATCTTCTGAATAAACACCATCGACTTTTGTTGCCTTTAATACCACATCAGCGCCAATCTCAATGGCTCTTAAGCAAGCCGCTGTATCCGTAGTGAAAAAAGGATTTCCTGTTCCTGCTGCGAAAATAACAACGTGCCCGGTGCGCAAATGTGTAATTGCCTTGCGGCGATGATAAGGGTCAACGACTCCCAGCATGGGAATAGCTGACATAATACGCGCTGGCATATCAATTCGCTCTAAAGCATCTCTCACCGCTAAGGCGTTCATTACTGTAGCCAGCATGCCCATATGGTCACCAGTTACACGTCCAACCCCAGCCTGAGAAAGTGCTTTACCACGAAATAAATTACCACCACCTAATACGAGACCAACTTCAACGCCCATCTTAATTAATTCGGCAATATCCCTGGCTAAGGTATCCAGAACCGAGGGATCAATACCGAATTGTGACTTGCCCATAAGGGCTTCGCCACTGTATTTTAGTAAAATACGTTTGTATTTTAATGTTGGGTGACTTTCATTCATCATGTACGAACCTGAGCCATCACTTCTTCAACAAAATTATCTTCTTTTTTCTCTATCCCTTCACCAACTTCATAGCGTATAAAAGAAAGTACTTCTGTATTTTTTTCTTTTAAAAGTTGTCCCACTTTAATGTCAGGGTTCTTAACAAATGGCTGACCTAATAAGCTTACTTCATCAATAAATTTATTGATTCGACCTTCAATCATTTTATCGATAATTTCTTGTGGTTTGCCACTTTCTTTTGCTTGAGCAGTAAAAATTTCACGCTCATTTTCAATTGCCTCAGCAGAAACTTGATCTCGACTTACAACAATTGGCTTGCTGGCAGCAATATGCATAGCAATGTCTTTTGCAAGTTCTTCATCACCCGTTTTCAGAGCGGCCATAACGCCAATTCTTGAACCGTGTAAGTAATAACCAATTACCCCAGTATCACAAGACATACGCTCTAGACGTCTTAATTTAATGTTTTCGCCAATTTTTGCTACTAATTCTTGACGAGCTTGTTCTACGGTATTTCCAGATGCAAGGGTAATTGCAGACAATTCGGCAATTGTATTAGCAGAACTATTTAATGCCGTTTCAGCGACCTTGCTAGCAAAGTTAGTAAAGTTCTCATCACGAGCAACAAAATCGGTTTCACTATTAATTTCAAGCATTACTGCACTACGTCCATCTGCGGAACGTGCAATAACTACCACACCCTCAGCGGCAACACGATCTGCTTTTTTATCTGCTTTTGCTTGACCTGCTTTACGCATTTCAGTAATTGCAGCCTCAATATCACCATTGGTTGCTATTAGAAATTTTTTACATTCCATCATGCCAGCACCGGTACGTTCACGTAACTGCATGACTAAACTCGCACTAATTGACATTTTCATTTCTCCGTATAGCAAAAAGGGGGCAAATTGAGGTGTTCTGACACCCGGCCCCCTATATTGTAAATTTTAATTATTCCCCAGCTTTTTCTGCATCACTGGTTTGTTCAACTACTTCAACAAATTCAGCATCAGAAGAACCTACTCCTACTGTATTAGTGCCTTTAGCATCTAAAATTGCATCAGCAACACAGCGTACATAGATATCAACTGCTCTCATAGAGTCATCGTTACCAGGAATAATGTAATCAATATTTCTTGGGCTATTGTTTGTATCAACAATACCAATAACGGGAATTCTTAAACGGTGAGCTTCTTCAACGGCAATATGTTCGAAACCAACATCAACAACAAATAAAGCATCAGGCAAACCGCCCATGTTCTCAATACCGCCTAAGCCTCTTTCTAACTTTTCGAGTTCACGCGTCAGCATTAATGCTTCTTTTTTGATCATTCCATTAAACAATCCCTTTTCTTTCATTTCTTTTAATTCTTTCAAGCGAAAAATAGACTGACGTACTGTTTTATAGTTAGTTAGCATACCGCCCAACCAACGATGGTCAACATAAGGCATGCCACAACGTTTCGCATGTTCGCGAATACTGTCTTGCGCTGCTCTTTTAGTACCTACAAACAGAATTTTTGCTTTATTAGATGCTAATCTGCCAACATAGTTTACTACGTCGTTAAGCATTACCATCGTTTTTTCAAGGTTGATAATATGGATTTTGTTACGAGATCCAAATATATACTCACCCATTTCAGGATTCCAAAAGCGAGTTCTGTGTCCAAAATGAGCACCTGCTTCGAGTAATTCACGCATACTTACATTCATTTTTTTATCTCCAGGGTTATTCCTCCACGTTTCCCATACGAAACCCTTTTGGGGACCCTATCGTATGTGCCGAACCGTGTGTGTATTTAAAGCGCGACCTTTATACCATATTAGATGAAATTCATCAATCGAATTTTATGGCAAATCTTTTTTTTAACTTGTGCTAAGCTTTTTATTAATGGCTCTGTTTTTGTTGTACTGGAATATAAAAAAACTGGCTTTTTATATGCGGTAATTTATTGAACTCAAAAAAAGAAAAAAAATGTATCAATATAACCCCAAATTACATGTAAAAATCTGGTTAAGCAATAATCCAAATGCGTTTATGAATTTGGAGAATCAGATTCGACTGATTGAAATGCGTGAAAAAAATATCAACGATACAATTCACTTGGTATACGAATCCAGCTTGCTCACCCAGACATCAGTTAATACGCTACACGAATTTTGTAGAGAACATCGAATTCATTTAATTGATGCCAACACAATTCACTCCTTCCTTCAAACAGATAACGAAAAAAAATTGTACCAATTTTATAAAGACGAAATTTGTAATTTGAAAATGGGCGGGAACCTAGCTGTTGCCAGTGATATTTTAAGATGGCTTTCTCCAATATTTAAAAAAGGAACTTATACCGATTTTGATTTTCCAATTGATACGACTCAGCTTCCTCAACTTATTCCAACTGAAATGCCAATATTACTCAATATTGGTAGTTTAAGAATGGGAAGAAAAGAATTTATTCTCGCAAATAATGATTTTGTCGCGATTGTAGACGCCCTAGCAGCGCAAAAAGATATTGAGCGTGTACAAAATGGACTCATTGCCCGACTATCTCATTATGATACTGACTTCATTGAGCGCACAGAGGCTGAATTAAACGAAGACAGCTTGATAAATCGTTATCTGTTAAAATTCATGAAAAATCGTTCTGAGTCACTTTATATAGCAAAATCTAAAGAAATTAATCCACCTGATACATCTACTTCTTCATTAAAAATCAGAAAATACATTAATGAAGTGATGGCGGATAAAAATAAATTTTTAGATTTTAATAAAATATCCCCCCAAGAAACTCATGAGGAAGTGATACAAAGATTGAGAAAAAACCTACAGGTTCAACTGAATTTAATAAAATATCTATTTTTTAGTAAAGAATATTCGTTAATTAAACGGATCTTAGAAACAAATGATGATAAGTTTTTGTCTTATTTAATGAAAAAAGAGCGTGATCTATATCTTAAGTCGATTGTTGTATGTACTACAGGTCCAATACAGATATCGAATGCCTTATTTCATGGCTATGTGGTGGATGCCAATAAATTCAGCAAAGAAATTCAACCCCACTCGTTTAATCATTATGGCTTACAAAAAGCCTTTTGTTCACAAAACTCTATCCCTTTGCATGAAAATGTTCTGGGGATGCTCAAGTTTCTTGGTGTTGATGAGGGCGAATTAAATGATTCTTCCTGGTTAGATTCTGGAAAAAAATTACAAAGTTCACGCTCGAAATTACTTGCTGCCCGACAAAAGGAACTTGCTTTAAGCTTACCTACTGCGTTTTTAATGATTAAAAGGGAAGTGGAAGAAAGCATTCAAAAAATGCCTCAAATCCCTTGTCGATCATTTATCAGAGATAAGAATTATTCCAAAAAAGAAGACCTTGAGCTTATTTTAAATTGTTTTACTCAAGAAAATGAATTTAATATCCTTAAATTTAATACTATTTTACTGAATATTCAGAATCATAAACAGGATGACTGTACGCAAAGATTAATCAAAGAGCTTAAAACACTTTGTCATGATGCACTAATTTTTAGTCTTGCAAAAGATAGAAAAATAAAATTAGCTCATCCATCTACTCAATCGCCCCAATCATGCCCAACACCAATTATAAAGAAGAAAATTAGGGGTATCAGCCAGTACATGCATAACCTGATTACCTGGCAAAAGTAGATGAAGATACTCCTGTTTCAATTAACGCTAACATACTGTATTTATTGACTCTATAGTCTATACTCCAATAAGGTCATCCTAATGCCTTAAGACAACAGGAAAGTTGGTATAATTATTATGAGGAATGGATAATGAGTAAAAAAATTCTCTGGTTATCAACCGTCGTATTTGTACTAACATTTGGCCAACCAAGTTTTGCGTGTATTGGTGGCTCGAAGCAGTGTAATTCCCATCACCGATTCGATAGATTAGCCCAAGAGCTGAACCTCACTGCGGATCAAAAAGCTAAAATTAAAGCATATAAAGAAAAAGCTAGAGCTGCATTCAAAGAAAACTACGGTCAACTCAGATTACTTCGCAGTCAAATTAACGCTATGATTCAATCCAATAAAATTGATGAAGCAAAACTTGATTCTTTAATAGAGAAAATAAGTAAAATCAGAGGCTCTATGTTAAAAAGTAGAATAATGATGCAACATCAGATGTTCTCACTCTTAAATGAGAAACAAAAGGCTAAGTTTCTTGAATTAAAGAAAAAATGGTATTTAAAGCGTAATGCTTAGTCTATTCGTCAATCACGAGCGAGAGATCTCCATCATGTGGCACTGAGTTATGATGAAGATCTCCCAGAAAACCAGCGTAGAGTGCATCGCACCTAGTCTGTTCATAAAATTAAGTCTGGAACACTGTCCAAACTATCACTTTAAGGTTTCAATTTAATGTAATGCACTTATTTTTTAAGCACAGCAACCGCTTTAAAGTTTATGGTCACTTCATCTTTTATTTCACTAGTACTTGACCAATCGCCCTGGCCTATACCAAAGTCTAATCGTTTTACTGTGGTATGTCCTTCAACAACAAGATGATCTTTAGGTGATTCAACTGCTGTAAAAGTAAGTACTACGGGTAGAGATTTATTTTTTATGGTTAATATTCCAGCAGCCTCATAATTTTTATCATCCTTTTTAGTGAACTTGGTCGATTTAAATTCAGCTTTGGGAAATTCTTTGGCATTAAACCAATCGGAGCTGAGTAATATTGAAGTTATTTCTGCGTAGGACATAGTGAGGGAGTTAGTATTCACTACCACATCGACCTTACTGTCTTGATAATGTGCCGGATCAGCATTTATTGTTGCGGTGAACTCTTTAAATGAACCAGTAACAGGTGCATTGTTCTGGGTTGCTGTAAAACTTATACTGCTTTCACTGGGAACAAGTGTCCATTCAGGTAAGGCATTTGCATAAGTACTATTCAAAAAAAGTAAAACGAAAACAAACTTTATCATTTTCATGGGAACATTCTCCGTAATATATCATCCTTATTAATAAAGTGATGTTTTAGAGCAGCGGCACTGTGCATAAAAATTGCTGCGATGAGTGCATACCCCAACCATTCATGGATCCATTCAAATAGAATCCTTTTACTGTCATCTGGTGCGATAAGATTAGGTAAGGTAAACAAGCCAAAAAATGATGCTGGTAATCCAGCAGCCGAAGTAATTAACCAACCAGTAATTGGCATGGCAAACATGAACAAGTAAAAAGCCCAATGCATACTGCGAGCAGCAATTTTTTCCAACAAAGGCAAAGCAAGCTCAGGTTGTTCATTGCTCAGACGCCAAATAATTCTAAAAGCTGCCAAAAAAAGGACCAACAAGCCATACTCTTTGTGCCAACCATAGAATTTCAATCTTTGGGGATTCCATGGTAAAGAGACCATGTACAACCCTAGCACTAACAACCCAATAATTAACAAAGCAATAACCCAATGAAATACTATAGCAACAATACCAAAGTGAGTTGCACTATTTTTGATTTGCATGAGAAGTCCCTATTTCTTATCCTGATATGCTTCGGCCCCAATTGAGAGGTTTACTTTATCAGCTACAGAAGGCAGGAAAGCATTTATCCCAAAATCAGAACGATTTATAGTGGTAGTGGCTGTAAAGCCAACTGACATCTTATTACTAATGGGATTCATTCCCTCTTTATTTAAGGTCACATCCAATACCACAGGTTTACTCACACCACGCAAAGTTAAGGTACCATCAACAGTTGCTTTATTATCACCTTTAGGAGTTACCTTGGTACTGACAAAAGTCGCAGTAGGAAAATGTTCCGTATCAAAAAACAACTTACTTTTTAGATGCTTATCTAACTCTGGAATACCGGTAACCATATCCGCAACATCAATCTTCACGTTGACTTTACTTTGACTTGGATTCTGTTTATCAAGAATTAATTGACCGGTCCCATACCATTTACCATATTGAGTTGAAAAGCCCAAGTGATCAATGCTCCACAACACAAAAGTATGGTTTTTATCCAATGTATACGTTTCTGGTGCGGCATGAATTGGCGTCATAGAAAAAGTGAGTGCCATAAACAAGAATGAGGACAAGCATCCTAAAATTTTTTTCATTATTAACTTCCTTTTTTTAATGAGAATTTGAAATAATTGTATTTAAACTTTTACTCAGGCTTGAGACTGCCACCAACTATCCGCTCACAGAGTCCTTTGGGTAACAATATAAAAGCATCTTTTTGTTTGTCTTTAGTCGCAGAAGAGGCGCATGAAGCTGTTGCAGTAGCGCAATCATTCATTCCCTTTTTAGCAATTCCATAACATTTTTCCGTTGTGGAATTTGTATCGTTGTTGTCAGCTGCTGAACTTCCCGTTGCAACTAAAACAAAAAAAGCAGTCATTACTGATTGCACTAATTTATCTCGAATTAACATAGTTATCCCTTCATTAATGTATGTCTTGTTTAACATACAATAGTGTCATGGAAACAACAAGTAAAAGGAAAAAAAACGGCTTCCGACGTCACCTAGGTATTCATTCCGGCTATTAAAAATCAATCATTGTAATCTTGCCAGCAAATGGGAGTACCGCCAAAAGAGGGGCAGTAAGTTTTTGCTTTAATGTATTAATATTAGCTGATAAAGCCTCCATGTTTGGGTCAATGCAATTTGCAATCCATCCCGTGCATTGAATGTTATTTGCATGCAAAACAGCTTCCGTTAACAACGAATGATTAATACATCCTAATTTCATGCCAACCACTAAAATAACAGGGAGCTGGGTAATCTGTAAAAAATCAATCCATGTTTGATTGTCATTTAGCGGCACCATTAACCCACCCGCGCCCTCAATGAATAATGTTTCAATACCCTCCAGTTGCAAGTTAAGGCAATAGTCTGCAATTTCAGTAACGCTTAAACACACTCCCTCATTCTGTGCCGCAATATGAGGGGAAACCGGAGCTTTAAATCGCCATGGATTGATTACATCCATGGGGATGTTTATCTTGCTGTTTTTTTGTAAATTCTGCGCGTCACTGTTCACTAGTGTATTTTCTATTTCCATGCATCCACTTGCTACTGGTTTAATTGCAGCTGCCGATGAAAAATAATCTAACAGACTTGCCGTTACATAGGTTTTACCGCAATCTGTATCAGTACCCGTAATAAAAAATCGCTTCATTGAATAAATCCTCGGATTTCCTCGATAAATAAATCGATATGAGATAAAAAAGGCATATGTGCCGCTCTTTTGAACAGAATATAATGAAACTTGGGATAATTCAGTTGCATCGAACTCATTGTTTTAATGGAAACAATGGGGTCAAGACGACCAAACATAAAACACGTGGGTTTAGCAAACTGTTTCAGCTCCTCTCGTAAATCCCATTCTTCTAGAATTTCAAGGCCTAATTTCAACCCTTCGGGAGAGGGAAGTTTATTAGGCAGATGCTGCACTCGATCATGAATAGTTAATCCATTGAGTTCCATAAATTCGTTTAAAGTACCCTTTGGCTCTTGTAATAATTTTTTGTAAAATTTTTTAAAAACATCCTGAGAAACCCCTGGCCATCGATCCGTGTGCAAAAATCGAGGTGATGATGTCACGTTAATAAGAGAGTGAACTCGTTCAGGTTCTTCTAATGCAAAACGGATGGCATATAAGCCCCCCATAGACCAACCTACTAATGCAAATTGTGGGGGTAATTGGCTCAATAAAAACGTTTTGAATGAATCCCAGTCCATGATTGGACTATGACCAAATCCAGGCAAGTCAATTAAGATGAGCTGATACTCCATGGAAAGTTTAAGCACTAATGGCAACCAAACTCGACTGTCAAATCCCCATCCGTGCAGAAACACAATAGGGAATCCTTTTCCATAACTACTGATGCTGATATTCATAAATGACACTTAATTGATTAAATAACTCCCGGATCTGTTCTGGAGTATGATTGTAATTTAAAATGACGCGCAAACCGGATGCTTTGGCACTGACTGTAGGCCGTCTTATAGCAGAACAGCTAATTCCTTTTTTCTTCAACTCACGAGCATAATATAATGCCAAATGCGGACAGCCTAATTGAAGTTGCTGAATTGGGGTAATTGAATCAGACCAATTTAGCGGAGTTTCTTTGATATAGGATCGAAATAGCGTAATGAGTTGTGTTAATTTCGACCTTCTATCTTCTGCATTAACTACAAATTCCAATGCATGCAACAAGCCATAACTTAAGGCAGGACTTATGGCAGTTGAATAGATAACAGAGCGACCGGCTTGTAATAAAGCATAGATCCAATCTGCTTTACCAGCAACCAGTGCACCTTGAGCAGCATAGGCTTTCCCTAGAGGAATAATCCTCAACGGAACTTCGTTTTGAGTTAAACCATGATACGCTACTGCCCCCCTTCCCTGAGCGCCTAGGAGCCCAAAAGAATGAGCCTCATCAACCAAGAGTGCACTTTGGTTTGTACTACACAAAGAGGACAGTTTTGCCAAAGGAGCGATTTGGCCACTCATGCTAAAAACTCCCTCAGTAATTAATGCGGATCCATTGGCATAAGTTATTAATTTACGGTCTAAGTCATTTAAATTATTATGTAGATAGCGTGTATAGTTTACTTGTGATAGAGCTAAGCCATCATAAATTGATGCGTGTATTTCTTTATCAATAAAACAATGGACTTTTAATTGACCAAGTAAGGCTGTAACCGCAAGATTTGCTGCATATCCTGAAGAAAATAAAATACAATCATCTACCGCCAATAAGTTAGCAAATGCCTCTTCAACTGCTCGATGATTGGGGTGATAGCCACTTAATAACATTGAGGCACCGCTTCCACAAGGATACAGAGCATACCCTCGCTGGTATCCTTCTGCAATTCGTGGGTGCCTACCTAGCGACAAATAATCATTACTGTCAAAATGGATTAATGACGAATCATCAGCGTTTATTATCCTATTTCTTAATAGGCCTTCTTGAGCGAGCTGATTCGTATAATCCTTAATCTTGTGACTTATAGGCATTTAAACCATCTCAGTTAAACCTAGCTTGCTAAATAGGGCTTTATCTTTTACTCTTTGAGGATTTTCCTCTGTTAATAATTTATCACCAATAAATACAGAATTTGCTCCAGCAAAGAAACAAAGTGCTTGTAATTCATCACTCATTTCAGTTCTTCCAGCAGTCAAACGAATGACGCTTTTAGGCATTAGTATTCGAGCAGTTGCAATCGTACGAACTAACTCAATCCCTTCGACTGGCTGAGCTTTCGCAAGAGGTGTACCTTCTACTGGAATTAAACGGTTTATAGGAACACTTTCGGGAGGCGTTTCCATGTTGGCTAGAGTTAATAAAAATTCAATACGATCTTCGCGTGTCTCTCCTAAACCTAAAATACCACCACAACATACATTAATTCCGGCTTCTCGCACATTATTTAACGTATCCAATCGCTCGCTGAATTTGCGTGTCGTTACTACTTTCTCATAATAAGAAGGTGATGTGTCGATATTATGATTGTAATAATCCAAACCGGCTTCTTTTAAACAAGCAGCTTGCTCTTGATTTAACATTCCTAAAGTCATGCACGTTTCCAAACCTAAAGACTTCACCCCTTTAATCATTTCTTGTAATTCATTCATGGCCTTATCTGGTGGACAACGCCAAGCAGCTCCCATGCAAAAGCGTTTGGCACCACCCTCTTTAGCTTCCTGAGCTGCTTTTAATACCTCAGCAACTGACATTAAATTTTCTTTTTCTACATGAGTCTTGTGGTGGCCGCTTTGTGAACAATAACCGCAGTCCTCAGGACAAGCACCTGTTTTAATACTGAGTAGAGTAGCGAATTGCAACGAATTAGGTTGATGATATTCTCTATGTACAGCATGCGCCTGGTGCAACAAATCATTAAATGGTTGCTCATAAAGAGCTGTAATGTCAGAAATAGACCAGTGCTTCTTAGTTTGGGTCACAACAGTTCCTCCTATTAAGGAAATAAAAACAATGTAGCCTTGATGCGTCAGTGAGTAATCCGATATTCATGCCCAACGTAGCCAATAACTTCGTATCAGCACATGGTGAGGCCAAGTAGAGCTCCAACACTGGACCTGGAATGACCAACACTACACCAATCCATTATCCAGATAAAATGATGCTTCTCTATGTTAGGCAAAGTGAAGCAAAATTCAGCTGCATCGATATTTCTCATTTTATTTACATGGCGAACATGATAAAGTGCCTCCCAATCTTGTCAACCAAAATTTTAAAAATGGTTAACGTGCATCAATTAATAAGTAGAGATTTGAAACATTTTTGGCACCCTTGCACCCAAATGAAGGATTTTGAAACCTGCCCTCCACTGCTTGTTGAAAAAGCGCAAGGCAGTTATCTTCACACGAATAAAGGGCCTTTGATTGATGCCATTTCCAGTTGGTGGTGTAAATCATTAGGACACGGCCATCCGGCCGTAATGGCAGCAATAACTGAACAACTGAACCATTTTGAACATGTTATTGCAGCAAATACTACACATCCCCAACTTGTAGAATTGGCAGAAGAGCTTGCAAAAATCACTCAAAAACAACATGTTTTCTTTGCCAGTGATGGCTCTAGTGCAGTTGAAATAGCAATGAAATTGGCCATTCATGCAAGCCAAATTAAAGGCTTCACCGACAAGAATCAATTTATCGCTCTTAAAAATGGATATCACGGAGAAACATTAGGTGCAATGAGTATCAGTGATCTAGGCCTTTATAAATCCCCCTACACTTCATTTGGTCTAACGTGTCATTTTATTCAAAATATTCCCTATATCACTGGCAATAAAGATCTTTTATGGAGTGATTGTGATTCGTATTGGACTGCTGTAGAAAAAGAATTAGCAGCAGTAAGCGACAAAGTCTGCGCCATAATTGTTGAGCCGTTGATTCAAGGCGCAGGAGGAATGTTGTGTTATAGCCCCGACTTTCTTAAAAAACTCTCATCCTGGGCTAAAAGCAATAATATTTATCTTATTGCTGATGAAATAATGACGGGGATGGGACGTACAGGCCAATGGCTGGCCTCACACCATGCTGATGTAGAACCGGATCTGATTTGTCTATCCAAGGGATTAACTTCAGGATCCATTCCTTTAAGCTGTATCATGATTGATAGCTCTATTTTCGAACTTTTTTACGCTGATTATGCCAGCGGTAAATCGTTTCTTCATTCACACACCTACAGCGGTAATGCACTCGCAGTGAGCGCAGCATTGGCAACCATACGTGTCATGCATGAAGAAAATATCCTCATGCAAGCTCAAAACCTCGGGGAATACATGTTAAGTACTTTGACTGAAATAGCGCAAATTTCAGGCAGGTTAAGCAATGTTCGAGGAGTTGGCGCAGTTGTCGCAGCGGATCTTGAGGAAATAGGACATGATCGTATAGGGAATAAAGTGTATCAGCAGGCATTAAATCATGGTGCATTAATAAGACCAATTGGAAACACGCTTTACTGGCTTCCTCCGTTAAATACAAGTCATGAAGTAATTGGGAAATTAGCAGAAATCACACTACACTCTATAAAGGGAGCCTATGTAACACCATAATTATGCGCAAAATATGCAGAAACTTGACATTTTTTGTCTACAAACGATTCAAATTATTCTGGATATTTTTCACCATTTTTTTGCTTGCAGTCTTCTCATATGTCAATTGGCATAATAACGTCACCAACTCTCTCACCTTGGTTACCGAGGAAAGCACTAAACTATCACAAAAGGTCGATCACTTTATTAATGATATATTTCAGAGCGCATATCAAATTCCATCTGATCAAAAAAATAAGCTCTCGTGTTCAGTCGATTTTATTCCTTATTTACAACACATCGTCATCAATCATCCACAAATCTCGGGATTGGCCATCCGCAATCTAAAACATCAAATTACATGTTCCACCTTACCTTTCAATCAGACCTTTCTCCTGGGTCGTAATCTACACCAGATGATTATTGGGCCATTAACAACACCTATGTTTAATCTTCCAATTTATGCAATACAAAAAAAAATTGGTGATTATCAGGTAGAGGTAGTGATGATGTCCTCGATGCTGGAAAATATATTGAAAACACCAGATAGTGTTTCACGTACCGTCACCTTGTATGATGTAAATAAGAAGAAAGAACTGATTCAAGTGGGAAAAGTAAACGACAAATCCTGGATAGGTCATTTAACATCTGACTCATCTTTCGCATCAGAAAGAGTATTTGCCACAGCCAAATTATCAAGTCTTAATGGAGTTTTACTCATAGTATCTGAACCCAAGCACGTAATGATGAATAGTCTATGGTTTAATCAAATTTTGCTTGCTCTCGATGTTTTGGTATTTTCAATTTTTTTATACTTTGTCATTAAGAATATTTTTATTCAACATTACTCTTTGCATGGAGCAATAAAACAAGCACTTCGCGGCAGACAATTTTACCCTGTTTACCAACCATTATTTGATGCAGAATCCAGGACCTATTCCGGAGCTGAAGTCCTATTAAGATGGCAGGATAATTATGATGAAATTATAATGCCTGATCTGTTCATAGAGGAAGCTGAAAATACAGGGTTAATTGTCCCGATAACATTACAAATTATTGAAATAGCATTTAAAGAAGCCAAAAATATCTTAAAAAATCATCCTACATTCTATTTATCTTTTAATATTTGTGCCCTACATTTTACTGATAGTCATTTTTTTCCCAAGTTTTATAAACTTGTGCAGCACTATTCTATTTCACCTGGACAAATATTATTGGAAATAACAGAACGCTATTTACTCGATATGAATAATAAAATTTACATCAACAGGATGCATGAACTTAGAAAAACCGGTTATTCATTGGCTATAGACGATTATGGAACAGGACATTCGAGCATCAGCTATCTACAGTATTATCCTTTTAATTATCTTAAAATCGATAAATTATTTGTACATGCCATAGGGACTAAGGCCATCGCAGAGACATTAAATGATGCAATAATTCATTTAGCAAAAAAAATTAATTTAATTATTATTGCAGAAGGTGTAGAAACCAAAGAGCAACACGACTATTTATTACAAAATGATGTTCGATTCCTTCAAGGTTGGTTTTTTTCAAAGGCCTTGCATGTGGAACAATTAATTGAACTGATTCAGGGGGAGAAAAATGAATAAGAACATAGGATGGTATTTTTTGCTGCTTTTAGGAATCTCAGTACCAAGTTTTGCTGAACCTTTAGATACAGAGGGAAATTATTGGCAATGCTTCGCTCATGATGCGACTCATGCCAAATGGTCTTCACAAAGTCCTTATCAAAAAATAGCATTGAATCTTTCTTATGCTGAATGTAAAAAAAACAGTAAGGCGCCAGCTACCTGTAGAACAACTAAGATGGGCTGTATTCGATTCATTAACGGTATCAATGTCATGCCCATGTGGCGATGTACCGCTTTGGACAGGGAAGCATTATCATGGCGAAGTAATCTTTATCCCAATCGCGAAGATGCTGCATTGGCTGCTCTAGCATACTGCAAACATAAGAGTCCAGTGCCTTATACTTGTTATATGAATGTAGTAACATGTATTAATCAAAATGAGATATAAAATATGGTTTATTGTGTTGGAATAACAGGTGATATAGCGAGTGGGAAAACTACTGTTGCTGAACTTTTTTCCAAACTGGGTATGGAAGTAATATATGCTGATAAAATTTCGAGGGAACTAACCCAAAAGAATAAAGACGCATACACAAAAATTCTTGAGCATTATGGTCGTAGCATTCTTAAAGAAGATGACGAACTGGATCGTAGTAAATTAAGAGAAATCATTTTTTCTAACCACAAAGAGCGGTATTGGCTTGAACAACTATTACATCCTCTTATACGACACGAAATTAAAAAGCGGGCTGATGAATGCACCACTCCTTATTGTGTTATAGAAATTCCCCTGCTGATCACAAAACAAACTTATCCCTATATCAAGCGGACGTTGCTTGTATGTGCGCCCAAAGAAACACAAATCTCACGGCTAATGCAACGCGATCAATCCAATGAAAAACAAGCTCAGGCTATTTTATCCACTCAACCCGATTGGGATAAACGTTTGGAAAATGCAGATGATATAATTATTAATAATATGGGGATCGAAGAGTTAACTAAAAGAGTACACGATTTACATTATAGATATCTTCAGGAAGCTAAAAAGGACCAATAAATATTTTACCCTCGTATATGAGTTAATGAGAAGTCCAAACGAGTCTTAATCGCCGAGGTAAAATATATGGAGTATAACGACTGCCAGGGACTCAATGATCAATGAAATTAATTACTTTAAATTTATGGGGAGGACACATAAGAAACCCCCTGTTAAAATTTATCAATGAACATCGTGATGTTGATATATTTTGCCTACAAGAAGTGTATTACAACGCACACCGTAAAATAACTGAGGAAGATAGAGAACTTAGTTTAAATATATTTGCTGACTTACAACGACTTCTTCCTAATCATTTTGCAATTTTTAAGCCTGCTGTTGAAAATGTATATGGCGTTGCGATGTTATTAAAAAATAACATTGATATTTTAGGAGAGGGAGAGATCAATATTCATCAAAAGCAACATTATCCAGGAATAGGATTAAACCATCCTCGAAACTTGCAATGGGTTGAATGCGAAATCAATAAAAAAATTTATTCCATTCTAAATGTGCATGGTCTCTGGAATGGGCAAGGAAAAAAGGATACTCCTGAGCGAATCAATCAGTCATACCGTATTCGTCATTTTATGGATACCATCAATACGCCTAAAATTTTATGTGGCGATTTTAACTTAAGACCTGACACAGAAAGTATGCGCATAATTGAGCAAGGAATGAGCAATCTAATTACGATGAACAATATTAAATCGACAAGAACTCGTTATTATAAAAAACCCGAGAAATATGCGGACTACATTCTGACCTCACCAGACATTGTAGTGAATCAGTTCATTGTCATGAATGATGAAGTTTCTGATCATGCTCCATTGTTTCTTGATTTTAATTAGGATTAGATGCTTTATATGCCGGAGTTGCTCCACAGCAAGAACAGCCAACGAGGAGTAAATAGACTTGTTATGAAAATACATGGACAGTCTACTCCTGTTTATACCCTCAAAGATAAGGCGATTTTATAAGCCCTGCGTACTTTATGTTTCCTTAACCGCCTAGGCTATACTTAAAAAAATACTTCATAATCTTTGAGCGTATGAAATGAAAATTTCAGTAATTTTCGCAAATGTTGAATATATTGACATTCCTTTTGGTCACTTATATCAACTGGACAAGGTTGGTATTTCAAACATCATCATTTTGCTTAATGAAGATGAGTTTGAAAAAGCACATACAGCCCGATTCGTGGTATTTGATCATACACAGCCTCAAACAGTTATTGAGCATTATCAATCTCAAAGTGATCGACTAAAAATCGACATGATAAATACTGGGAGAGCGACTACAGAGGAAGAAAAATTAGATTTTTATTTGAAGCATGCAGAAGGCGAATTTCAGCTCAATCTCTTTCTTTGTAAAGGATCGTTCGATGGTTTAAATGAAGAAATAAGTGCTAAACCACTGATAAGAGAAACTACGGAATACATGCATATTCCTTTTTTTAAAAATACGAAAAGAAAAAAAGTTCCTTTGTTTCAAAGTCCTTGCTCATCAGATCAGACGATTGAATTATTGCAACACGAATTAAACCCCTGTTTTTGTTATCAAATGTCTCCTTTTGATGTGTTGCATTATCAATGGCTATTCAATATTTTTGTTGAATTAATTCATCTTAAAATTGAATTACATGAGGGAAAAAATGCGGACTTCTTATCTGAATTAAATAAAATAATTAACCATTTTAATAAAACAATACACCATTTCGAAAAAGCAGAAATGGCATTCGAAAAAACGAGTAAAAAAGCATATGATACTTTCGACAAACCCGATCTAATCCTTCGACTACGACATGAGAAACATGTAAAAAAGAAAGAAAGGCTTGATAAAGATTTTCCCATTCTAGTCAATAAACTAGTCAAGCTCTATGAAAAATTAGCATCGCTGGATAATCGTCATCTATTAAATGAGACAGATGAAATGATTAGTGACGATTTTATTGAGGCTATCGAAACCAAACCATTGGGTAACTAACATGTAACACCAAATGGTTCTTTTACAATCCAGTGCATCATATATTTTTTCGCCATACCCTCAAGATTTGCAGCACTAGGTCAATAGGTAATTTTTTACCATAGCAATTACTGCATGATTCGCTTCAGGGAACTGTTCAGGATTTAACTCGTGCTGGTAAACCCATTTCATAGCCAGTTGCCCTTCCAAACAGGAAGGCACTCCAGAAAATTGATTCACAAGAAAAATAATTAATTTTACTGTTTTATCAGGATATTGGTGGTGGACTTCACCGAGTAACTGGTATTGATTAACCTCTAAGCCCACTTCTTCTCGTACTTCTCGTATTAATGCGGATGATGATGTCTCATCTGTTTCTAATTTACCGCCGGGAAATTCCCAACATCCTCCATGAGGTACATGAAAAGGACGTTGGGTTATTAGAATTCGTTGCTGCTCATCAATAATGACCGCTACGGCAACGGTGATGCTCACGCCAGGCTTCCATGACAAGATTTATATTTTTTACCTGATCCACATGGACAAGGATCATTTCGACCTACTTTCTTTTCTTGTCGCTTGTAGGTTTGCGGCTGAGCTTCTTCTTCATTTTCATCGGCATAACTGCCATGTTGTAAACTCATTTTACTGACCTGATCAGCACGTCGTTGTTCTTCAACGGCATTCACGTCTTCTTCAGTTTGAATTTCAACTGAAGAAATTAAACGAACTACATCATACTTTAAATTATCAAGCATGGTGGTAAACAGAGTGAAAGCCTCCTTTTTATACTCTTGTTTTGGATCTTTTTGCGCATAACCACGTAAATGGATACCTTGACGTAATTGATCCATTGCAGCCAAATGTTCACGCCATTGGTTATCTAAGGTTTGTAAAACCACAGACTTTTCAAACTGTGACATCGTGGCTCTTCCAGCTTGTTTTACTTTTTCATCGTATTTACGTTCAGCGAGATCAAGCACTTTTTCTCTAATTTGTTCTGGTTGGATATGATGATCTTCTTCAATCCACTCAAGTACTGGTGCTTTGAGTTTAAATTCATCCATCAGGATATCACTTAAAGCTTTGGGGTCCCATTGATCCTCCAAACTTTGTGGAGGAATATAGGTATCGACAAGATTAGATATCACTTCCTCTCTCATCGTGTTGACCATCTCCTCAGTATCCGTCATTTCCATGATTGAGGCACGTTGAGTATAGATGACTTGCCTTTGATCATTAGCGACATTGTCATAATCTAGCAATTGCTTTCTGACATCAAAATGGTGTCCTTCTAGCTTTCGTTGAGCATTCTCAATTGCTTTGGTAACCAAGCTATGTTCAATAGGCTCACCCGGTTTCATACCTAAACGACGCATCATCGATGCAACACGATCTGACGCAAAAATTCGCATCAAATTGTCTTCAAGTGACAGGTAGAAACGGCTACTTCCGACATCGCCCTGACGTCCAGAACGACCTCGCAACTGATTATCAATCCGGCGTGACTCATGACGCTCTGAGCCTATAATTCTTAGTCCGCCGGCTGCAAGTACTTCATCATGGCGTTTTTGCCACTCTTTTTTTACAGCATCTATTTCATCGGCAGTTGCTGTTTCAGGCAATTGCGCCAAATCAGCAGATAAACTTCCACCCAGTACAATATCTGTTCCCCGACCAGCCATATTGGTAGCAATGGTTACGGCACCAGGTCGACCCGCTTCAGCAATAATCTGTGCTTCTTTTTCATGGAACTTAGCATTAAGTACTTGATGTTTAATATTTTCTTTTTTAAGGAGTTGACTTAAAAATTCAGACGCTTCTATCGAAACAGTACCAACAAGAACAGGTTGTTTGCGCGCGATACATCCACGAATATCTTCGATAACAGCCTCAAATTTATCTTTTTGAGTTAAATAAACCAAATCAGACTCATCTTTGCGTACCATAGGTTTATTTGTAGGAATTACAACCACATCAAGGTTGTAAATCTGCTGTAATTCATAGGCTTCGGTATCTGCTGTTCCCGTCATTCCTGATAATTTGTTATACATACGGAAAAAATTCTGGAATGTAATTGAAGCCAGAGTTTGGTTTTCATTTTGAATGGAGACCCCCTCTTTAGCCTCAACTGCCTGATGCAGCCCTTCAGACCATCTTCGGCCAGGCATGGTTCGACCAGTATGCTCATCAACGATAATCACCTGACCGTCTTTAACGATATAATCGACATCACGATGAAACATCGCATGGGCTTTTAATGCTGCATTGACATGGTGCATTAACATAATGTTACTGGCATGATATAGGCTCTCACCATGATCCAAAAGTTTTGCTTTAACCAGTAACTCTTCAATATGTTGATGGCCTGCGTCTGTAAGATGTGCCTGCTTTTGTTTTTCATCAACGGTGTAATCCCCTTCTCCACCCTCTTCTTCTTGTTTCTTCAAATGGGGGATCAACGTATTAATTTTGATATAAAGTTCTGAACTGTCTTCAGCCGCACCTGAAATAATCAGAGGGGTACGTGCTTCATCGATGAGAATTGAATCCACCTCGTCCACTATAGCAAAATTTAGCTCTCTTTGTACTTTGTCTTCTAAACTAAAAGCCATATTATCGCGCAAATAATCAAAGCCATACTCATTGTTTGTTCCGTATACAATATCGCAACGGTAAGCTTCTTGTTTTGCAGGATGTGGCATATCAGGAAAAATCACACCTACAGTTAATCCCAAAAACTCGAAGATAGGCTTCATCCATTGACTATCCCGTTTAGCAAGATAATCATTCACTGTAACAACATGGACACCACGCCCAGTGATCGCGTTTAAGTATGCAGGCAAAGTGGCAACTAATGTTTTACCTTCCCCTGTTCGCATTTCAGCAATATTACCTTCATGCAACACCATTCCACCGATTAACTGCACATCAAAATGACGTAAGCCTAAAGTGCGTACAGATACCTCTCTTACTGTAGCAAAAGCCTCTGCTAACATCTCATCAAGGCTTTCTCCCTCTGCAAAACGTGCTTTAAAATGCTGGGTTTTTGCGGCCAATTCAGCATCAGTGAGTGCTTGCATTTGTGGCTCAAATGCATTAATTGCCATTACTGCCTTTTCCATACGCCGCAATGTACGCTCATTTCGGCTTCCAAACATTTTCTTAATCAACGTATTGAGCATGGCCTAAATAATCCTCTGGAGATATCAAATAACAAATTGCTTAATGTACTAAAATTTGGGGAAAAATACTATGAATACCTACTAATTTAAGTGAATCTTCATGGTTTAACTTAGTGAAAAGAACAGTTTCTGACAAAACAGACAACTAAAACATAATTTTCCGCAATTTTCTCTCATAGTATACGATATTTTAGTCATCTATATGACACATCGATTCAGAATATATCTTACCGTGAAAATCTTAGTACCAGAAAAAAACACTCTAAGCATGAAATACCCTAGCAAGCGCACAAAGTGAACAATTAAAAAAACACAGCCCGATCTTCTGCAAATAAAAATAACAATATGTTTTTATTAAGAATTGTGATAAAAGCCTGATTTTAAAATTAACAGGAGATAATAATGGTACAAATAGTTTTTTTTACTGACCCAGGAAAAGATGGGGATGATTTGCTTGCTACAGTCCATGTGATCATGCAAGCTAAAGCTGCAGGTATTATAGATCCTTTGACACCGATTAAATTAATCACCACCGACGAAATTCCTTGCAATCAATATGGAGTGCAGGATCCCAATGGCAAATACGGTTTACGTGCTTTATATTTACAAATGCACATTGAACAATTACAGAAACAATTAAACCTGCCCAAAGGTAATTTACCCGAAGTAATTGCTGGCCCAGTAACAAGTTATTACAGCTATAACGAACCACTTAAAAAATACCATCATGAGCCATCACAAAGCGATGCCTTCTATCCTACTGATGAAGTGATTCAGTATTATTCACAATTTGATGTATTGCCCAAAATGAACTCTCTTTTAAGCACTGCTGAACAACCCAATGCGTGGTTACAAAAAATTGGGCAAGCAAGTCCTGAAGAGACAACTTTAGTTAATATCGCGTCATTTAATACAGTTAGCGATTTTCTTGCACAAATGGCACCAGAAGAGCAGAAAAAGTATACCCTTATCAACATGGGTTATAATAAACCTTACTCTCAAAATGATTATCAAACTTCGGATCTTCCCTACAATGCACGGAGCACCGACGCGAAGAGGGCAGCTTCTGCAGTAGCAGCATTAACCCATGACAGAGCATTTCATGTGGTTTCAAAAACAACACGAGTACTCCCTAACTACAGTAAAATCACATCGATGAAAGGGGCATCGGACATTATGTCTCGTGCCTATCCTGTATTAACCGGACAATATGCTCCTACGCTACTCACAGCAATGGGCGAGTTTATAAAAAGTTCTAAATACAAAGGATTTTGGCCTCATGATGTTGTGGCTTCACTTTTGGCATTAATTGGAATAATCAATTGGAAAGAGTCCATTGGAACTGAAGTAACTAAAGAAATGCTATTTAAGGAGACAGCTCAAATACCTGCTCATGATCTCCGCCTACGCATGGTCAATGATACCGGAGTGTTAATTGACTCTTCCGTTCCTGAGGAACAAGAGAAAAAAGATATTGCGATTGAAAGTGATGGGCACTTTATTTATGGAAAAGAAATAGATCCCATATTCTTTACTTCTCTATTACATCTCATTGCTGTGGGCTGTGTCAAAGAACAAGAGCCTTTAGTGGATTGCTATAAAAAAATCATTAAATTAAAAGCTGAATTACATCAGCTAAAACAACAAGGTCAAACGGATCCAGAAAAAGAGCAGCACATTAATTCTCTGTGGATAAAGGCGAACTTATTGGAACTGCAACAGCAGCTCAAACTACAAGCTCAGGCTAACCTGGATGAAGCAAATAAATATTTTCTTAGCGCTGAAACATTAGAAGCCGAGAATAAAAATGCATTAGGTGAAAATCTCCTACAATGGGTTAGAGAAATCGAAGCATTCCTACAACTTACTGAAAACCATGATTTGCCAGAATCAATGATTCAAGAAATCAACAAAGCCTTCCAGCAGCCGACAACAGAGAAAAAATATACTGCCTTGACAGGCCTCTTCGTTAATATGCTGAGACCCAGATTGATGCCAACTGAAAGAGCATGCAATTTACTGCAGCAAAATGGCAAATTGGATTTTGAATTTAAACGAACTGGTAATAGCGTTCTATACTATTTTTTGGCCACCCTAAACCAATTTCCCACTGCTTTTTCAAGCGGTGTTTGGGGCATGTCTTCAAAATATAAAAAACTACTGGGTTTAGATGGTCATTCTGCAACCAATAAAACTGCGTTTTATTTGCATTTAGCACTTCATGATGCAGGAAAAGGGGACCAAATAAAAAATGCAGTTCATCGGGATAGCAAGGGGAATTATTTAATTCGGCTTCCATCTGGCAGCTATTTTAAGTGCACTGATAACAAACACCTTTCTCCCTCTGATGCAGATCAATTCGAGAAAGCAAAAGAATATGTTGATCATGACATGGCTCTAGAACTTTATGGTTTTGTTGGTGCTCAAGAAAAGGATTGTACAGCTACAGAATATTTATTATGGGGTGGTCCCGCACCTGAAGAAGAACAAAAAAATAAAGAAGCATTTATTTTATGTGATGAACTATTCAATTTATGCAATGAAATGAACATTGCCCAAATTGTTCAAGGAGAAATTCCTTTTGCAGGAATTAAAAAAGGATTAGATTTATTTTTTGCTGCGTACAAAAAAAATCCAAAACTTGCTGAGTTGGTTTTTGTACATCATTGCTATGACATTTTTGGCGCGAAACCTTCTGATACAATGGTTAGTGCTCCTGGAAGTTCGCCTGAAATTCATCTAAAAATCAATCTACTTTATAAAACTTTAGTTAGCGTAGCTCAGGAACAAAAGCCAGGTAAAGATCCTGCCGAAGAAGCCTATACTCTATATCGCAAAAAATTAGCGAAAGCCATCCCTGATATTCTCGGCTCTGAGGCTTCATTGCACGATGCAGCAATAACACGTATTGCGCAAATGTTACGTTGTCATTTATTTAAAACGAGACAAAATCCAAACAATAAAAAAATTACAATTCGTGACACAGGACAATACGAAGCGAGGACTCGTTTATTTGTAGAAAGTATTGATGCTGCATTCCATCAGTTACCTAAAAGAGAACAAGAGAAGTTAGTAGAATTTCTCAATAATACAGGCACTGGAGAGACTCCGGCGGTAATGGTCAAGTATGGTCCCAAACTTTTACTGACAGCAACTACTGGCGCTGAATATGCAAAAGCGGATCCAACCGATACAACTAAAATTGCTCAATGTCTAACCCCAATGTTGAAACTGTATTTGAGGCTGTACGAATATCAACAAACTCGCTCGAGCAGATATAGTGATATCGATGTCGATGATTTAGCAAAGATCATAGAAAAAGTGTTCACTTGGTATAAAGATGCGAGCACGAAAGAGAGAGATTATTTTGCAAACCTGCTTTTTGATTTACAAGTGAAAGGACAGGCCAATGCATTTTTTACTCAGCTCGGAGATATCAAGTCTAAATCTGCTTTAGAGCAAATGGCAAAGATTCAAGAATGTACCAAATCAATAGGTTATCCTTGGATTGAACCTGAAAATGAGCCAGCATTGAACGATAGCTTTTCGGACTATGAAACCCAGTTGCGTACGACCCCCATTCATACTATCTATTCTGATTTGCAAAAATCTGCTATGGATAAAAATAAAAAAAATATCTTTAGGAAAGAATTTCTACACTATCAATTAAATCACTTGGCTCAGGTTTCGGAATGGCAATTGAAAACAAGAAATGCCAATGGAACGATTGATAGTTTCCAGATTCATAAAGACTCAATTATTGCCCCAGAGTCGCCTAAAGAAGCTGTGAATAAAGCAATATTAGAAGTACTTAAGTACCTCATAATCGACACACAGTGGGATATTGGTTATTTTGGTGGGGAGAAAGTTAAATCAACTACAGGTGCTTCCAATCTCATTCCTAAAGGAATGCATGCCGTCCTTAAAGAGATTGAAGAGGCGCAAAAAGGCTCGGTGACCTTTTCAGAAACCGTAGAAAAAGTCGCGGGGATGATCGCGGCCTCCGCTAAAAAGAATAATCACGGCTTTTTCAACAAACGAGGAGAAACGACGCAAATTTTCTATGACAAAGCACAAAAGCTGCTAGGTGAAGATGCAGAAGAACGTTTGCACCAAACGTTTGTTAATCTGTAATCTCTATTAGGAGCAACGTAATCCCGACTGCAGCGAGGGAACTCCAAATCAGAGATCCTTCGTTGCATTACCCTAGCGTCAATCAACTCATAAATCTGGGTTTTGTCTGCCTGCATAATACCTGATGCACTTCCTACTTTAAGTACGACAGAAACGAGCAGGTAAACCAATACAAGTTCCAACATTAAACTTTTTTTGAGATACGAACACGTGTTGAATAACTGCAACCTTCTCACCTTAATTCTAAAAACAACTTTCCCCTTGTCATAGGTTGTCCCGACATGATGCTTATCCCAAGAATTATCATGTTGTTAGATGAAATTTAAAAACGCAATTTTTCATTTCGACCATTCATTATTTTAGCACTTCAGGATAATTGGATGCGGAACTGTCTTAAATCATGATTCAAGACAGTAGATGCTTTGCTCTTCTGCGAGGAGACAATTGTGTTCAAATTTATCTATGGCGTGCAACGTGTTTTTTTCTAATAGTTTAGCCGTTCTGATAATTTCCTGTTTTATATCGATTAATGAGCTGATGCTAATCTCTTTTCCAATTTTTAAAAGAGATGATGAGAGGTGATTTAATTCACTTATGGGTGTGTGTAAGCTAATCCCCAAAATGCTTTTTTTTAGTTCGCGATATTCATCACTTATTGTTTTAATCTCTTGTAATAAATGAAAATATTGTTCAAAAAATTTAAGTTTCAACAGGCTGTGCTTAAGGAATAACATGTGGTCCTGATACATTTCTGGTGCGAAACGATGCATCGCATCTAAGGTACTGGGTGCTACCGCAAATAGACCGTTATAAGTGCATCGGAATAAAAGTGCCATGTCGCATTCGAGTTCTTTAAAAACAGCCTGATATACCTGATCAATGGGCCCACAAAATGCGGGGTCATCAGAATTTAAAGAAATCATTTCATCTTTAAATAAAGTTTGAAATTGAGTATGAGATTTTAAATTGGGTATCGATTTTGGAAAAAATGCAACATCACTTAAAGGGCATAGCTCAAGTGTCATGCCATCAGATTTAAGTGTTTTTTCGAGTTCTGGATAATTGGCAACATTTCTGCCATGGGCAAATCGGTCAAGATATTTTTTTGCAGTTTCCAAGGTATGTTTCTGTGCTTCTGGCTCGATATGGGCGGTGATAAAATACCAAGGATTCCCCTTTTGCTGTCTGTAATGATTGATCTCATCGAAAAAATTAAAAAAACGCTCTAGAGGGAACCCTTCTTCCGCGCCTGCAAGGCCTATTGTTGTCACCATCGGATTGGGATATTGTTGAATGGTACCCCATATGCTCTGAAAATCTTCTGGATCTATGTGTCGCTCTTGATAATAGCGTAATCTTAATGTGGTGACATCACCAAACTCTTTGATCCCTCGCGCAATGCCACGGTTATAGGCCTGGTTAAATTCAACAAAAGTTATATGTTCTTTACATTGAATCCAGGATATTCCTGGCAAAGCGAAAATGACATGATGCTCATAACAATATTTATAAAATGCATAGGTGAGATCTTCGATATCTTGAGGCGTTTTCAACAGATTCGAAATGCGTCGAAAGTCTTTGATGAATTGATCCAAATCATCCGAACCAGTAAATTTCCATTGCTGGGTTTGTTCATCGATCAAGTCATATGGAAAAGGGATATTATTTCGCTCAGCTATAACTTTAGCTAATTCAATATCAATTAAAAAGCCAGCCTCAGCGTGAACATGTAAATCTGTTTTAGGCATTTTTTGAATCAGCAAGGTATTGATATCAACCTCTTCATCACATAAAGTTTGTAAATGGTGTAAATCTTCCAAACTCAGAGATGGGAGTGACATTGAAAGATCGGGGCTGGCTTCCTTAAAAAATCGTTCTTGCATTTAACCCTCTTTATAATGTGATTCGACCTGCATGTCAGGATATGCTACACAGTAACTTATTATTTTTCAAAAATATAGGGTCAGATATTGATTTTTGCCTTTATCCATAAAACACAGCAAGTCAGGGTATTAAACTCCTTTGCGTAACGAAACGGGTAACGATTAGATACATTTGAATTCTCATCAAACCGCTGCAAGCAATTCAATATTCTGAAGATACTCGCTTAGCTCTTGAAACAAAGTTAAATCTTTATCCTGCAAAATAAGCATCAACTTTTTTTTCCACTGACTGGCGCCAGGTAAACCAAAAGCTAGGTTGAATATAGGTTTTATTAGTAAACTAAGCGATACACCTTTGCTGTATTGATCAAGCAAATAATCCAAGTAATAGTTAAATACCTGACTGCGTGTTCTCACGGGAGATTCAGGATAAAGCGCTTGATGTATTGTTGCTATTTGAAAAGGATTGTCACATGCTAAACGTCCAAGCATCACTCCTTCAACATGTTGAAGATGTTCGGTAATTTCTCCGATATTCAAAATATTGCCATTGATCACTATCGGAATTGTAGGAATTTCCCTTTTAAGACGATAAACATATTCGTAATTAACTGGTGGAATTGTTCGATTTTGTTTTGGATTTAAACCGTTTAGCCATGCTTTACGTGCATGAACAATAATCTTTTGTGCCCCGGCCTCAACCAATTGATGAACAAAATCACTAAAAAATTCATAACTGTCTTGATGATCAATTCCGATTCTAGTTTTGGCTGTAACAGGAATACCCACTGTTTGTCGCATAGCATGAATACAATCAACGACCTGTTTGGGTTCTTTCATCAAACAGGCACCAAAACGGCCTGCTTGAACTTTATCACTGGGGCAGCCAAGATTGATATTCACCTCATCATATCCTTCTTGCTCAGCACGATGAGTGCATTGCGCCAATGCATCAGGATCGGAACCACCAAGTTGAAGTGCGATGGGATGCTCTTTTGCACTAAATTGCAACGAACGCACAGGATTGTTTTGAATTGCCCCAGTAGTTTGCATTTCAGTATACAAAAGTGCATGAGGAGCCAAAAATCGCATAAAAACTCGAAAATGACTGTAGGTCCAATCGATCATCGGAGCAATAGACAAAGGAGAAAGCAGAATATTCGTCACTATTATTGTTCGGTTAAAAAGTACTGATTATAACTGAAACTAAAATTTTTTGTGCAAAAAAATAACCGTATTGCAGCAGATGCCGATGCAATACGCTCCCCTCCATCCCGAGTATAGTGAGGCGTGAGGGGGAGATAAGCACTTCACTCTATTTTTGATTGACCGCATTCATCGCTTGAATCAGTAATTGTAGGCGGGTACGTCCTTGGTAAAAATTAATATCAAGCTTATAAGCCGCATGGATGTATTTTACTCTGTGGTTCGGCCAAGATTTTAAATCAATGTTAAATGCAATCGCATCCACCTGTTGATCACCCTGTGTTGTTGCCAAAGTCATTTTCAAATGATTTTTTCCTACCAGCCGTTGCTCCAGCACTTCAAAAACATTATCAAATACGGGTTCAGCAAATTGCTGTCCCCAAGGACCTGCTTGCTGGATCAATTGAGCAATCTCAATATTAAGCTCTTCAGGTTGCAATGGCCCATCAGTAAGCACTTCCCCTTCGCATTGAGATAAATCAATATGCTTACTCACTTCAGAAATTAATGCTTCCCTAAAGGCTTTAAACGAGTTTGGATGAATACTCAGACCTGCAGCCATAGCATGACCACCAAATTTACAGATGAGCCCTGGATTATCCTTATCAATTGCTGCCAATACATCTCGGATATTTAAATCAGGAACTGACCGCGCAGATCCTTTTAATTCATGTTCACTGACTTCTGCAAAAGCTATTACAGGACGATGATATCGCTCTTTCACCCGTCCCGCTAAAATTCCAATTACCCCCTGATGCCAGGTTTTATCAAAAAGGCATAAAGCGATGGGTAAATGATTACTTGTATATTCTGTACTTAAAGCAAGTTTTTCCAATGCAAGCATTGCTTGCTCTTTCATTTCAGTTTCAATTAACTTTCTTTCTTCATTTAACTCATCGAGTTGTTGACAATAGTTTCTAGCTTGTTGGGGATCTGTAGTAATTAAGCATTCTATGCCTAAGGCCATATCGTCCAATCTTCCAGCGGCATTAAGTCTTGGTGCAATAGCAAAACCTAGATCAGACTCTCTTAGTCGCGCATACTCACGTCCAGAGACTTCAATCAAAGCCTTTATTCCTACACGACATTGTCCTTGACGTATTCTGGAAAGACCTTGATTCACCATAATGCGGTTATTCTGATCCAGCCCCACTACATCAGCGACAGTGCCTAATGCCACTAAATCCAAAAAACTGGCCATATTAGGTTCAGTGATATTCATTTCATGGAACCAATTTGCTTTCACCAAATGTCTACGCAAAGCCAGCATGACGTAAAAAATAACCCCTACGCCAGCAATCGATTTACTGGGAAATTTACAATCTGGCTGATTTGGGTTCACAATAGCGCAGGCAGCAGGAAGAGTATCTGCAGGCAAATGATGATCGGTGATTAAAACATCAATCCCTAACTGGTTTGCTTTTTCCACACCCTCAACACTAGCAATACCGTTATCTACGGTGATAATGAGATCAGGCTTCCATTTACTGGCCACCTCAACGATTTGAGGTGTTAAACCATAGCCAAACTCAAACCGATTAGGAACCAAATAATCAACAAATTGAGCCCCCATAGCCCGTAAAGCAGTGACAGCAAGTGCGGTTGATGTTGCACCATCCGCATCAAAATCACCAATGATTAAAATTCTATGCTGTTCACGTAATGCGCTCTCTAAACGAACACAAGCCTCGTTTATTCCTTTGAAGCTGTCAAAAGGGAGTAATGTTTGGAGTTGTTTATCCAATTGACACGATTCTTTTATTCCCCTGTTTGCAAATATTCGCCTGAGTACATCAGGCACATTAGGTAAATCGAGTATGTGTGATGGCTTGGGGCGTTGTTTAATTAGCATGTATTATTTTTCTCCATAAACGGGCATACCACCTGCCGCTATTCATCAAATAAGCAGTATTATTCCAATACAAATGAACGGGCATTTTTTCTAATTCTTCTTGATGTTGCTTGCTCAGTATTGAAAACTCAGAGAGTAATAAAATTTGAAAGTCCTTGAGCTTTATTTCTGGGCTATACACAGTAACCTGAGTACTACATAATGTCGCAAATGAAAAAAAATGCGCGTCAACACAAATATTAAGTGCTTTTTTCTCATTCAGTTTTGCATTCCCCCAAACCCACAATCCATTAATTAAAGACTGATTGGGTCTTGAAGCGAACAGCATTTGGCTTTCAGTGATGAATTTCTGCCAATGCATCGAGTTATCAAGTTGGGTCAATTCGGGCATTAAGGATTGATGCAATATATGATGGGGAGGTTTTGCATTTAAAGAATATTTTTTATTCGTATTAAGCAACCAGGTTTCCGCATCATGATAATAAAGTACGGTCTCGTCTTCAGCCAAATACTGTGAAAATACGTCAAACCATGATCTCGACTCACTCTCTTCCAGCTGTAAGTCTCTAGCCGAGGCAACTATCATCGCATCATTATGAGTCGCTTCCCAGTGAACTGGTGTGACTATGAACCACTCGCCTTCCAAATTATGATGTCGCTTTAATAAATCGGCATAAGGTGGATTAGTAGGTTCATAGCCCAGGCTCAATAAAAAATTGAGTAACACATTCCCTTCTGAGGGTAGTGGACTCATTCGTTCTGGAATAGAATTACACTCTGAGTCAATTACAACATGCATGTTTCTTCGGCCTTAATCAATCCATCTCTACGAAATAATGCCTTTAAGTTTCGTAATGCTTGTCGCATCCGATCTTTATTTTCTATTAAACCAAAACGAACATGATGATCACCTTGTTGGCCAAAGCCTATCCCTGGGGATACAGCGACATGAGCTTCTTTAAGTAAATATTTGCTGAATTCAAGTGACCCCATGTGTTGATAATGAGTTGGGATAGGTGCCCAAACGAACATAGTTGCTTTGGGTCGAGTCACTTCCCAGCCAATCTCATTTAAACCATCACAAAGAATATTACGTCTTTTCTCATAGAGTGCCCTGATTTCATGCACACACTCATCAGGCCCATCCAGTGCGGCAATAGCAGCTACTTGGATTGGTGTAAACGTACCGTAATCCAAATAAGATTTAATTCGAGTAAGCGCGGCAACGAGTTCCTCATTTCCACAAGCAAAACCAACTCGCCAACCCGGCATATTATATGACTTGGACATCGAATAAGTTTCGATGGCAACATCCGTAGCGCCGGGTACTTGAAGTATTGATGGAGCTTTATATCCATCAAATACAATATCAGCATAAGCTAAATCATGAATTACCCAAATTTTATGTTTTTTCGCCAGATCAATTACTTGCTCAAAAAAGGAATAATCAACACAATGCGTACTTGGATTAGCCGGGAAATTAATGACTAATGCTTTAGGTTTCGGCAAGCTTCGATTAATTGTATCCTCTATTGACGCTAAAAACTGAGTTTCATTAATCAAAGGAATTTGTTTGACGTTAGCACCTGCAATAATAAATCCATAGGTATGGATAGGGTAAGCTGGATCAGGGACCAGTATGGTATCTCCAGGCCCACTTATCGCTAAGGCCAAATGAGCCAATCCCTCTTTTGAACCAATAGTAGCTAATATTTGTGTTTCACTATTTAAAGATACATCATAGTTGCGTTGATACCAGGAGGCCATAGCCCGTCTTAACCTTGGTATACCTTTCGACATAGAATATCGATGGGTATCTGGCCTTTGTACTGCCTCAATCAACTTATTTACAATATGAGGTGGTGTGGGTTGATCTGGATTTCCCATACCGAAATCAATAATGTCTTCTCCCCGCGCCCGCGCTTCGGTTTTTAATTGCGTTAAAGTATTAAAAACATAAGGGGGCAAACGATTTATGCGCGGAAATTGACTCATAATAGTGACCTCTGTAGTATACTTGTAGCTATGTATAATTCATTTGAACATTCTAAACCATGAATATCAATTTAGAGTCCGCGGAACAACACGCAGTACAAGCTTATAGTGATAACAAAATTCAGATTAATTCCATTGTTTATGAACGCAGTTTAATAATTTCTAAAACAGCAATCATTAGTGATCTTGCAATTAAAACCATCGAAGAAATTGATGCACACTATATGAACTTATTAACGCAATTTAAACCGGAAATTATCATCATTGGTCATGAACATACCGGAAAACTCCTGCCTCTGTCAATTCTCAATCAACTGACAGAACAGCAAATAGGTATAGAATGCATGTCTGTAGGTGCAGCATGTCGTACTTATAATGTGTTGCTGAGTGAGCACCGCGCTGTTGTTGCAGGATTTATTTTTGAATAGAAATATAGTTGTAGCCTGGGTCCAGTGCAGCGATCATACGAAATTCCCCTCTCCCACTTGTGGGTGAGGGTTTCCCTCCTCCCGATACGGGCACCTTCTCCTCAAGGAGAAAAGGGAAACACAATGGCTGAACTGCAGCCAGTGCTGCATTTTATCAGGCAGCGACTTAGAGCTGTCTTCGTGCCTCAAGAACATTCGGGATTTGCTCTAATTTTGTTAATAGGCGAGAGAGACTATTTAGACCATCAACATCTACAGTTAATGTAATATAGGCCATGTTTTCTTGTTTGTTACTTTGCGTTTGTAGTGCATAAACATGTGCTTTTTCATTGGCAAGTAATGATGTGACATCTTTTAAAAGCTCAGAACGATCAAATGCCTTGATTAAAATATCCACTACATAGTTTTCACGTGTAGCACTGCCCCAAGTAACTTGCAGGAAGCGTTGCTTTTGCCGTTCACTCGCATGAATAATGTTAGGGCAATCTGGCCTATGTACTGACACACCTCTTCCTATAGTGATGTAGCCAATTACTGGATCACCTGGGACAGGTTGGCAGCATCGAGCCATAAAAGTTAATAAATTACCGACCCCTTCAATTCGAAGATCGCTCCCCGTAACCTCTGGCTTGGCCTGTGGTTTAACAAATCGCTCAAGATTGAGTTCTGAAGTAGGTGGTGGAGCAAGCTTACTGATGATTTGTCCTATCTTGATATCACCACGTCCAAGATTTGCATACAGATCATCAAGTTTTTTGAAATGCAGTGCCGTCGCTACTTCATTCAGTTTATCAGATTTTATTCCTAAAGATTTTAATTCTTTATCTAATAACTCACGTCCATCCTGGATGTTTCGATCATAATCTTGCATTTTAAACCAATGCAATACTTTGGCCTTAGCTCGGGATGTTTTGAGATAGTTCAAGTGAGGATTGATCCAATCACGAGATGGCTTGATTTCTTTTCCAGCCAAAATCTCCACCTTATCTCCTGTTTTCAGTTGATAAGTCAAAGGAACGATATGGCCATTGATACGGGCCCCTCGACAGCGATGCCCTAAATCACTGTGTACATGATATGCAAAATCCAAAGGAGTAACGCCTTGAGGTAGATCAAGAACATCACCATCAGGAGTAAAAACATAAACCCTATCTTCGAGAAACTCTGTGGTAGTACTTTCAGGAACCCCTTTATTACTTGCCATTTCTCGATGCCAAGCCAATACATCGCGTAACCATTCAATTTTACGTTCATGGCTTTGTTTCTGTTTAAAACCACCCTCTTTATATTTCCAATGTGCGGCAACCCCCATTTCGGCCAAATCATGCATATGAAATGTTCTTATTTGTACTTCAAAAGCTCGACCTTCAGGGCCTGTAACTGCTGTATGCAACGATTGATAGCCATTTGCTTTAGGATTGATAATGTAATCATCGAACTCAGCTGGAATTTGCTTCCAAAGTGTATGCACCATACCTAAGACCTCATAACATTGAGGTTGGGTATCTACGAGGACACGTACCGCTGTAGCATCATAAATTTCATCCAGCGACACATTCTTACGGGTCATCTTTTTATAAATACTATGGATATGTTTTGATCTACCGTAAACAGCAAAATGATCTATTCCACTTGCTTTAATTTGTTCATTAAGCTGGCCAACAATTGTATTGACAAAGTTATCGCGCTCCAGTCGTTTCGCCTTCAGACCCTTGGCAATCGCTTTATAATCTTCAGGGTGTAAATGACGAAAAGCCAAGTCTTCCATTTCCCATTTAATGGCCCCTATTCCCAGTCTATTGGCTAAAGGAGCATAAATTTCCATTGCCTCGGTAGCTAATTGTTTGCGTAATTCTTCAGATAAATGAGTGGCGGTTCTTAAAACACACAAGCGTTCAGCAAGCTTGATCAATACAGCCCGCACATCATCAACCATAGCCAATAACATTTTGCGAATGTTATCAATTTGTTGCTTATTTTGTGGGTATTTATTTAATCCTTGAAAACTGTGCATCGCGCTCATGCGCTCAATACCTTTCACGAGCTTCGCAATATTAGGACCCAACTGCTCCGACACATCATCAATGGACAGATCGGCATAATGCACATTTTCAAAAATAATTGCAGCAGCCAGCGTTTCTGGGTCAACTTCAAGATCAGCAAGTAAATCCGCCATAATCAATCCTTGTTGCAAACAAGAATGACCTGTTTCTGTAGCATGTTCTTGACCTGCAAGCTGACTGAGAGCACATGCGCTACGAATGAGTTCAAGATTTTCCAAATAACCTTTTGCGCCTAATTGATGAAGCCATAAATCAACATCAATGCTTCCATCTTCGCACAATGGAACGGTATCTTTTACTCTAACCATGAGTTTTATCCTTTTTCAAATAACGCTATCGACTCAACATGGGCAGTATGAGGGAACATATCCATTACTCCTGCTTTTATCAGTGTATAGCCTTTTTGATTGACTAATATATCAGTATCTCGTGCTAATGTTACGGGATTACACGATACATAAACAATACGCTCTGGATTTAATGCATCAATTTGTTTCACAATTTCAAGCGCGCCTGATCGAGGAGGGTCAATTAATACTTTACTACAAGGCTGCTGAACCAGTTTCTTAACTTCATTAACATCATCCAAATTTGCCGCATAAAAATCTACATTTTGAATATGGTTTAATTTGGCATTCATGTATGCTCTTTCAACCATAGTCTTACTGCCTTCAACACCGAGTACTTTGGCACAAAATTTAGCCATTGGAAGTGAAAAATTTCCCAACCCACAAAATAAGTCTAGCACTATATCTGTACTTTTTAAGTCCATAAGTTGTATGGCTTGCGATACCATGGAACGATTTAACGCAGAATTCACTTGCGTAAAATCTGTGGGATGAAATGAATAGGTAATCAGATAGTCCGGTAATGTGTATGTGAGATACTCACTGGATTTGGGTGGATAAAAACAATAAACGCTATCGGGACCACCAGGCTGAAGAAAAATTTTATATTGATAGTCTTCAGCAAATTTTTGAATTTTTAACTCATCCTCACCATTTAAAGCAGTTAAATTCCGAAAAATAAGAGCAACCTCATCATCGCCAGCAGCAACTTCAATTTGTGCAATACAATGTTTATCTTGCATCGAATCGATCAATTGTCTTAATGGAATGATATCTGCATCAAGTTTGGCATTTAAAACAGGACATTGGGTAATTTCAGTAATATACCTAGGATTATTACGTTCCCTAAAACCAACCATTGAAGTCTGTTTCTTCTCAACAAATCGTACGCTTAATCGTGCCTTATTTCTGTAATTCCAATAATTTGAAACTAGAGGTAATAACACAGTTTGGGGGTTGGTATGACCGTATCGTGATAACAAATCCAATAATTGCTCTTGTTTAAAATGAATCTGTTCTTCTGCACTCATATGTTGTAATGAGCAACCCCCACACATAGAATAATGCGGGCACTTAGGTTCGACCCGTAAGGAAGATGGTTTAAGAACCTTAAGTAAAAGGCCTTCATCAAAATCTTTTTTTATCCTTTTATACTGGAACTCAACTAATTCACCTGGCAAAGCACCTTGAATAAAAGTTGCCTTACCTTGAATACGTGCAACTCCTTTTCCATCATGGCTTAAATTATCGATTTGAGCAGTTTGCGGGGTTGGATTGTGTTTGGGTTTTGCTCTTCTCATGAATGTATTCTCAACATATAAATCATTTAATTAACAGAAAAATCAGTGCAATTACGAAAAAAATTGCATTGTTTAAAACGGTAAAGAGTACCACATGCAATTTATATTTGTCATGGATATTTGTTATGACAAAATCCATGATGTCCAAATAAATATCATTACAGATCCGGCTTGAATTCTAGCAATACCAAATATACGAGCCCTCTCATATTCTGCTTTTACTGCAATAGATAACAGTGTGTATTTCATGATTGGGTTATTTTAGAACATCTTTAAAATGAGCTTATTTATCAAGTAATTCATAGTCCTATTCACAGTGTTATCCACAGTTTCTGTGGATAACCACATCATCAATACATTTTTTTAAAAATAACAATACCCCGCTACACAAGGGGTATATGAATTTTTTAGTAAAAAAATGAAATAAAAAGCGACTTTTTAATAAAAGTTATTCACAGGAAAGGAAATTTAAGATCGTACTGTGGGGGTCGTGTATCATAACTAAAGAAAGATTTAAAAAACAGTCTTGACAGTGAATTTTTATATATTTTTTATCAGGATTTTAATTTTGAATGTGTAATATCTTTTTCAATACAATTGCATCTTCAATCTTATTATCTTCTATGTAATAACCCGGTTTAATTTCTGCTTGTTCAAAGCCCATACTCTGATAAAGAGATAACGCTGCTTTATTGCTAGGCCGCACTTCAAGAGTGACATAATCAATATGCTGTGATTCAGTTAAAGAAAAAAGCACTTTTTTCAGAAATTGGCGTCCATAACCTTTTGATTGAAATGGTTTGGCAATACAAAAATTTAAAATATGACCGCATTTGTTACTGTGTCTGGAAATAATATAACCACCAATGAGTCGCTGACTTCCTTCATCAACTTCGAATAGGCGACAATCATATCCCACACGAACGCAATCCCTTAAAATCTCTCTACTCCAAGGAGCAATATGCGCATTTTTTTCAATTAAATAAACTGCATCAACATCTGATTCAGTCATGCGCCGAATGTTGAATGCCATCCCTGTTTGCTCCTAAATAATTTTTTTGTCGAAACTCAGGAGAAAGCTCCTAATTACCATACCGAATATGTTCCATTTCTGCGAAAGCAGAAAAATGGAATACTACTTTTACAACCATAAGACCTACAAAAAAACTGACTGGTCCATGCCCTATTCATTTAATACAAAAAATCCCTTCTCCCCTAGGGGAGAAGATGCCCGTCATGACGGATGAGAGAATACAAGTGTTCTCTGTCAAATGTTACTCAGTACTTTTTTTCTTTTTGGGCAAATAAAGATCGGTTATCGTACCCTCAAATGCCTCTGCAGCTTGAGCAATAGTTTCCGAAAGTGTTGGATGTGGGTGTATTGTCAGAGCAATGTCTTCAACATCGCAACACATTTCAATAGCCAATGAGGTTTCAGCAATTAAATCACCGGCATTAACTCCAACAATTCCTGCGCCCAATATTCGGTTGGTATCAGGACAGAATAACAATTTCGTCATTCCTTCTTCGCGTCCCATACTTAGTGCACGGCCACTGGCAGCCCAAGGGAAGGTCGCTTTTTCATAACGAATACCTTTTTCTTTGGCTTCCTTTTCAGTTAAGCCTGTCCAAGCAATTTCGGGATCAGTATAAGCAACACTCGCAATACATTTGGGATCAAAATAATGTTTTTTTCCAGCGATAACTTCAGCAGCAACTTTACCCTCAGGAATTGCTTTATGCGCAAGCATAGGTTGTCCAACGACATCGCCGATAGCAAAAATATGTGAGACATTGGTTCTTAGCTGATTATCAACTTTGATAAAACCTCGCTCGTCCACCTTTACACCAGCTTTTTCTGCATCAATTGCACCACCATTTGGTTTTCTTCCAACTGAAACAAGAACTTGTTGGAAGCACAGCGGTTTGTCTGTTGCATGCTCGCCTTCCATAGAAACATAGATACCATCTTTTTTGGCTTCTACTGCGGTTACTTTAGTTTTCAAAAGGAATTTGACGCCTTTCTTTTGCATGCGTTTTTGCAAAACATTAACGAGATCAAAATCAGCACCTGGAATAAGTTGGTCCATAAATTCAACAACGGTTACATCAACTCCAAGAGATGAATAAACTGTGGCCATTTCCAGTCCAATAATTCCTCCACCTAAAACCAATAGATTGCCTTTAATGTCAGCAAGTTCTAAGGCACCTGTTGAACTAAAAATACGCTTGTCTTCAGGAATGAAAGGTAAATTAATGGATTCAGAGCCTACAGCAATGATAGCGTTTTCAAACTCCACTTCGACTGAGCCATCTTTGGTAGCAACAGTTATTTGGTGGGAACCCGAGAACTTCCCTACTCCGGTAATTACTTCCACTTTCCTTTGTTTTGATAAGGCTTTTAAACCGCCTGTTAATTTGGAAACAACTGAGTTTTTCCATGCAACAATTTTTTTATTATCCAGTTTTGGTTTGCCAAAGCTTATACCTTGATCAGACATTTCATGAGCTTCATCAACAACTTTTGCAAGATGCAACAAAGCTTTAGAAGGGATACAGCCCACATTTAAACAAACTCCACCCAGTGAATCATATCGTTCAACTAAAACTACTTTTTTTCCTAAGTCCGCTGCTCTAAATGCTGCTGTGTATCCACCAGGTCCACTTCCTAACACAACGACATCAGTTTTAATTTTATTAGCCATTACAAGCCTCTTTTAATTAGATATTATAAAAAACTACAGTAAAATTCGTCTTATATCACTTAAGCAATCACAAATAAAACGAGTAAAACGCGCTGCCTCAGCACCATCAATCACTCGATGATCGTAGGATAAAGATAAAGGCAACATTAATCTTGGTTGGAATGTGCCATTTTCGTAGACGGGTTTTATTTCAGACCGAGACAACCCAAGGATCGCTACTTCGGGGCTATTCACTATGGGTGTAAAAGATGTACCACCAATTCCGCCTAAGCTGGAAATAGTAAAGCAGCCACCAGCCATATCTGCCGGCATCAATCCTTTATCTCGAGCTTTTGAGCTTAAACGCGTCATTTCGGTTGCAATATCAGCAACGCTTAACTTATCCACATTTTTTATTACCGGCACAACCAATCCATTGGGCGTCTCAACAGCAATTCCTATATTGCAATATTTTTTATAAACAAGATTAGCACCGGTAGCATCTAAAGATGCGTTAAATTGAGGGAACGCTTTTAAAGCTTTACTCACTACGGCACAGACAAATGCAAGTAATGTAAGTTTATAACCCTTTTCTTTTGCATTCTCTGCCTCAGATTTTCTAAATGCCTCAACATCGGTAATGTCAGCTGAATCAAATTGGGTGACATGAGGTATTGTAATCCAAGAGCGATGCACATTAACCCCAGTAAGCCTTTTAATTTTATTAAGTGGTTTCGTTTCAATTTCACCGAACTGACTAAAATCAATTACTGGATTAGATGGCATACCTAAAGAACTCGAGCTGGGTTGCTCACTGAGACGTGCTTTTACAAAAGCCTGGACGTCTTCTTTCGTAATACGCTCTTTACGACCAGTTCCTGCCACTTCAGATAAGTTGACCCCAAGCTCTCGAGCCATACGTCTTACAGCAGGACCGGCAGCGAGTATTCTTGTTGACTCAACGGTACTGGCAGAAATAGTTTTCGGTGAAACATCTTCTTTTTTAAGATCCTCTGTAGCTGGTTTCGAGGATTCAAAAGTACTTACTTGCACTGATTCACTAGCTGTTTGTTCAGTTTTTGCGACTTCAGAACCATTTTCTACTGTAGCGAAAAGAATCACATCGCCTTCAGATACTTTATCACCAACTTTTACACTCAGTTTCGTGACTGTTCCAGCCACTGGAGAAGGGATATCCATGCTGGCCTTATCCGACTCCAAGGTAATGAGTGGCGTATCCACTTCAATCCGATCCCCAACGTGTACCATAATCTCAATCACATCGACTTGGGTTGCTCCACCAATATCGGGGATCTTGATTTCTTTTATACTTTCCGATTTTTTTTCCTGCACGATTTGAGGTTTATCTAGCTCTTTATTGGGTGTTTCATTTTTAGGAGCTTGTGATTCACTTTCCTTTTCAGTTGCTGATTTACTTTCAACTGTTGCCAAAAGAATTACGTCTCCTTCAGAGACCTTATCCCCCACTTTTATGTTTAGTTTAGTGATTTTACCTGCAACCGGAGAGGGAATCTCCATGCTGGCTTTATCTGATTCCAAAGTAATAAGTGGTGTATCAACTTCGATTTGCTGACCAACCTGAACCATTATTTCAATCACATCAACTTGAGTAGCTCCACCAATATCAGGAATCTTAACTTCTATTTCGTTTGACATGTCTTTCCTCAAAGGTTGCCGATCAATTCAAGCAACGATATTCAGGAAGCAGACTTAAAATAGTTATCCGCTTCCTTAGTCTCAGTGCTTGAATGACCAAGGCCACTATCTATTTCAATTCTAATGATTAACCGGATTTAATTTATCAGGTTTAATGTTATAGCGCTTCATTGCATCAACTACTTTGGATTTATCGAGGCTTCCTTCAGCAACTAATGCATTTAATGCTGCCAAAACTATAAACTTGGCATCCACTTCAAAGAAATGACGTAAACGCTGTCGTGTATCACTTCTTCCATAACCATCTGTACCCAATGTTACAAAATAATTTGGAACATAAGGTCTAATTTGATCCGCATAAATCCTCATATAGTCCGTTGCTGCAATCACTGGTCCGGTTCTACCTTCTAATTGCGTTGTAACATAACTTTTTAATGCCTTTGCCTCAGGATGCATTGCATTGTATCGTTCCACAGCTAATCCATCTCTTCTTAACTCATTAAAGCTTGTCACGCTCCAAATATCCGAGGTCACAGAATAATCTTCTTTTAGCATTTTTGCAGCTTCAATTACCTCACGCAAGATAGTGCCGCTTCCCATGAGTTGCACATGCTGTTTAGATTTTTTCTTATTTTCCTGAAGTAAATACATTCCTTTGATAATACCCTCTTCAACACCCTCGGGCATATCCGGATGCATATAGTTTTCATTCATTACGGTAATGTAGTAAAAAACATTTTCTTGCTTTTCATACATACGGTGTAAACCATTTTGAATGATCACAGCAAGCTCGTACGCAAAGGTAGGATCATAAGAAACACAATTCGGAATTGTTGATGCATATAAATGACTATGCCCATCTTGATGTTGCAATCCCTCTCCCGCCAGGGTTGTTCGTCCGGCGGTTCCACCGAGCAGAAATCCTCTGGCCTGCATATCACCTGCAGCCCATGCTAAATCGCCAATGCGCTGAAATCCAAACATAGAATAATAAATATAAAATGGAATCATCGCCAATTTATTGGAACTGTAAGAGGTTGCCGCAGCAATCCAGGAACAAAAAGCACCTGCCTCATTGATTCCTTCTTCAAGAATTTGTCCATCTTTAGCTTCACGATAAAACATTACCTGCTCGTGATCTACAGGTGTATAAAGTTGGCCAACTGGAGAATAAATACCAATTTGTCGAAACAACCCTTCCATACCAAACGTTCTGCACTCATCAGGAACAATTGGAACAATGCGCGAACTAATCTCTTTATTTTTAAGTAATACAGAAAGTATTCGTACAAAAGCCATTGTTGTTGAGATTTCTCTATCCCCTAATCCTTTGGTTACGGATGAGAAATCTTCTAAAGGAGGAGTTTTAAGTGGTTCTACTTCTGTAGAACGTGATGGCAAATACCCACCTAACGCTTCCCGTTGTTTTTTGATGTATTTAATCTCTGGGCTATCATCCGCAGGTTTATAAAAAGGAATGTCAGCAATTTGCTCATCACTTATAGGAATACTAAAACGATCTCGGAACGCTTTTAATTGATCCACAGTCATCTTTTTTTGCTGGTGGGTTATATTTTGTCCTTCACCAGCGGCTCCCATTCCGTAACCTTTAATTGTCTTTGCTAAAATAACAGTTGGTGAACCTTTATGCTCCACCGCTTTAGCATAGGCCGCATAAACTTTTTGCGGATCATGTCCACCTCGATTTAATCTCCAAATTTCTTCATCCGTGTAATTTTCAACCATCTTCTTTAATTCAGGATATTCATTAAAGAAATGTTGTCGTACATAGGCACCATCATTTGCCTTGTAGGCCTGGTAATCACCATCAACACACTCTTCCATACGTTTTTGCAACCAGCCATCCTTATCACGCTCAAACAATGGATCCCAACGGCCACCCCAAATCACTTTAATGACATTCCAACCCGCTCCACGGAATAAACCTTCAAGTTCTTGGATAATTTTGCCATTGCCACGTACAGGACCATCAAGCCGTTGTAAGTTGCAATTCACAACAAAAATCAGGTTATCAAGTTTTTCTCGAGCAGCAATGCTTAAAGCGCCTACTGACTCGACCTCATCCATTTCTCCATCACCAAGGAAAGCCCACACTTTTCGGTCTTCGGTGTTAATGAGACCTCTGTTCTCTAAATATTTTAAAAAGCGTGCTTGATAAATCGCTTGTAATGGCCCTAATCCCATAGAGACGGTAGGAAACTGCCAAAACTCGCTCATCAACCAAGGATGGGGATATGACGATAAACCATCAGCTTCTACTTCTTGCCTGAACTTACCTAATTGTTCTTCTGTTAAACGTCCCTCTAGGAAAGCGCGCGCATAAATTCCAGGAGAAGAGTGTCCTTGAATATAAATTAAATCACCGCCATGCTCGCCATTGGGTCCTTTAAAAAAATAATTAAATCCAGTTTCGTATAATGTAGATGATGAAGCATAGGAGGCAATATGCCCTCCCAGCTCAGGAGCGTATTTTCCCGCGCGTAAAACCATTGCCACAGCATTCCAGCGAATTAAAGCACTGATGCGTTTGCCAATCCCCTCATCTGGAGGAATTTGCTTTTCTTCATATGGTTTAATGGTATTTTTGTAGGGCGTATTAATTGAACTCGTTAAGTTGACCCCTTCTGAATTTGCTTTATTAAGAAGCTGCTTCAAAAGAAAAGCACCTCGTTCAGGGCCATCATTGGCTAATACAGCTTGCAGGGCATCCAGCCATTCACGCGTTTCTATAGGATCCAAATCTAAGTTAGTTTCATTTGCCATGAAAGTGTTCCCCGAAATCTATTAAACACAATAAGGTATAGCGTGTAATTTTTTTGGAATTACACCCGTGCAACCTTTCTTACACATTGCCAAATCAAATAAGCAATCGCATGTCACTTTGCGGCATTGTAGTGGATCGCGGTAAGAATTCAACTCACGCATCACCTTTTTGCCTTCAACTTTTCGTTCATGCACGTATTTAGCAAAATTTTTCCCTGCTGTTCTTTGAGCCTTATAAGAACAATTTGGACAGTTATCGACACAATTTTGTCTGCAAAATTCAAAATGCTGCATGCACGTCATAGTACATCGTTGTTCTTCTTGGGCTTTAAGTGCGCTTTGTTTTAATCCTTGGCAACCCCCAAGTCCTAGTATTATAGTGGCACAAACTAAACGCAAAAAAGAATTCATATAGAGCGCATCCGAATAAATAATTATGCAGGTTGAGCTATAAACCCAACCCCATTCTCAATTCATAAATTAAAAAACTAAAGCCAAGGAATTAATGTAAATAGCGCAATAAAAACCAACATGACAATAATTGCATGTTCCACTAAACCTTCAGCTTCAGGCATAGGAACTTCTTCAGCTTCATTTGTTCTTACTGCTAATAAACCACAATCGCGTAGCATATTACTATTCAAATCGGGTTTGGCAAAAAAGTATTTAGTAAACGAGGAAAAACCGCGTTGAAAATTTCCCACAAGTAAAAAAAGCAAAGCGGTTAATCGCGCAGGAATCCATTCAAGAAGATCCGTAATTTCATTTGCATGCTCACTAACCGAATTAATATCACGGCTTAATGTGATCAAACGGTAAGCCAGCGCGCCTACAGGTCCGGCAATAATATACCAAAATACAAGAGAGAATAACTGACGGTTAACCAAGATAAAATAGTCCCCCAAAAGCTCTTGATTACTTTTATTATCTGATTGAGTTACCGGGTAAAAGACATTCTGTGGGCCAAGGCAATAAAAGAAAATGAACAGACTTAACAGAAATCCCATCAATCCAAAAACAATATGGTGCAGTAATAAATAGATTATTAATACAAGCAATACAACGGGTATAACTATTAAGGCTAACAATATCCATGGATTAGTGAACATGCTGTGTTTGTCAGCAAATGTTTTTATTTTTTGATAATAGTCGGCAAACCAATAGAATCGTTGATAGGACATCGTGTGAATCAAAAAACGTTCGCTTAGTAAACACAATAAGATAACAAGTAATTTCATTATTTAATCCTTACGCATTTTATCAGAGAATGCTATGGGGGTTGGGTATTTCAAGACAACAAAGTATGATGAAACAATAAAAGTTAAAATGGTAGTTGCTTGTATTAAATTCGATGCTTTATCCGAGATAAGGTTGGTGCTAAGAGCAATACTGGCTACAAGTAATGAAAACTCGCTTGCTTGCCCCAATCGAATACCAACTTCCTTCGCGACATGTTTTTTTTCACCTGACTTACCAAGAAGTAAAGAAAATAATATCGGTTTAAATAGTAAAACTAAACCTGATAATATAAGAGCGGGAACAATAACTTGATGTGCCAATCCAAAATTGAATGTTGCTCCGATTGAAAAGAAAAACATAACCAGGAAAAAGTCTCTTAAGGGTTTTAAACTCTCTGCAATATAAAGAGAAATTGGACTTGCTGCTAAAGCTACACCTGCAATAAATGCACCTATATCTTCTGAAAGGCCTATCGCTTGCGCAAGAACAGACAAGCCAAGACACCATCCGATTGACAAAAGAAATACATATTCTTGAGTTCTATCAAAACGAGCCAGTAATCGAATCAAAACATACCGCTCAATGGCAAATGCAAACAACCATAGTGCAGGTAAATCAATGCCTACTAAAATAATATCATCGATAGATAAACCGTTTGTTTGTTTCGCGCCATTTATTAAGATCAGCACAATAATTGCAATAACGTCTTGCATCAACAATACACTGATCATGACCTCACCAGTATGTTGATGGTGCAAGATGGTTGTTGGTAATAATTTCAAGCCAATAATGGTACTTGAAAACATCATTGATCCACCTAAAATCCATGACTCATTCACAGTTAAACCGAAAAACCTACCCACCCAATAGCCCATAACTGCAAAAAGGATTGAGCTAATTAGGGCAATCCAGGTTACTTTCTTGAGCATGTGTATCAGGTTTTGTGGCTGCAAATGCAATCCAAGTAGAAATAATAGGAAAACAATTCCAACATCACCAATTTGCTTAACTATGGTTACATCGGATACCAGACCTAAGCCCCAAGGCCCAAATACGGCACCGAGTAAAATGTAGGCAACCAACAAGGACTGTTTGGTATAAAGAACCAACGTTGATAATAATGCAGCGCCTGCGAAGATTAAGAAAATTGTATAAAACACAGTGCCATCATGCATTGATTGAATACCTCAATAATAAAAAATATCAACCTAAGAAAATTTTAGCTTGATGATGTCGCAAGAATAAGAAATGGAACACAACAAACGAGTTAACACACGCTTCATCAATGCTACAATTTTGTTACCATAGCAATTCTAATGTCATGAAAAATCGACGCCATAATTTTATCTATTAATCCGCGAATTAGCTATCAATAATTCAATGTTAATTAAATCAAAACAGAAAAAGATCCTGTAATACCATTAAGAACCAATTTATGCTTCAAACTATCTGCCATATTTTTTGACCCAAATGGCCCTACTCTTACAATATAATGCTGTTTAAAATGCTCAATATAAACAGGAGACGGGGTAAGGTGGGATAATTTTTCTTTTAAACGCTTTGCTAAGATTTCGGTCGAAAAAGCACCTGCTTGCAGATAGTAATGCGCTTGTCCAGCAGGTCCCATTAACGTTTCAATTTCAACTGGAGCTGTTCCCTTAGGAAATACGCCAAGTTTTAAAGCTGCAGCGTATGACAAATCGATGATCCTGTCTGAGTGAAAAGGACCACGATCATTTACTTTGACAACAGCTTCTTTTCCATTATTTAAATTCTTGACTTTGACATAAGTAGGTAAAGGTAAGGTCTTATGCGCAGCAGACATGACGTACATATCGTAAGGCTCGCCGCTTGATGTTCTTTGCTTGTGAAACTTTGTTCCATACCAGGATGCAATCCCACGTGTTTTATAACCCGTTGAGCTTCTCATCACCTGGTATGAGCGTCCATCAACAGAATACTCTGTTGGATTTCCATATCGGCTTAATGGTTCTTTGGTTGGTACGGGTTCCTTGAAACTAACTGGTTTCGTTTTAGAGGGAGCCCCATCCTTTAATTGGGTGTAGCGATTGGTTTTATTTTTATAACGATTGTATATGGAATTATTCGTTTTTTTACTTGCTTGTCGCGTAGACTGTTTCGCCCCTGATGATGCAGAGTCAAGAGACTGATTTGTAGTTTGACATCCTGTTAGCAGAATGAGCACAGCAATAAGTATCTTTCGCATTTTTTCCATTTTTATTATTATTTTCTGGCTAATATACCGAAATATCACCTAATTTCGAAGAATTATTTTAATTTGAAAAAAATTTCATTATTTTTCATCTGTTATTTTGTTGCCATCAAAAGGCTGTGATAATATATTCTCATTTTTGTAATCGGACTAGTAATTAACATGACAAGAACAACGTCTATTCTATTAACCACACTGTTTATCATTACCTTATTTGTACAATCAACCAATTCGATTGCCGATGAAGGTTCATTACCTACAAAACCTACTGCTGATTTGGAAAGACCCTCTCCGACAGTGAACAATAAACCCTTAGTAACCCCAGCTCCTCCAATTCTTAATGCAAAAGCATACATACTGATTGATGTAAACAGCGGCAAAATCATTGCTGAAAAAAACAGTGAAGAGCGTTTACCTCCTGCCAGCCTAACAAAAATGATGACTTTATATGTTATTTCCAATGCATTGCATCATGAACAAATTCACCTCACTGATAGTGTGCGTGTAAGCCGTGATGCTTGGAAAATAGGTGGCTCTCGCATGTTCATTAAAGAAGGACAACAAGTCCCTGTGGAGGACTTGCTCAAGGGAATTATTGTTGACTCTGGTAATGATGCCTGCGTCGCAATGGCAGAGCACGTCGGAGGAACTGAGAACTCATTCACTGATCTGATGAATCAGCAAGCTCAAAATCTTGGAATGAAAAACAGCCATTTTACTGACAGTACTGGCTTGCCCGATCCTAATTTGTACACAACAGCGAAGGATTTAGCGATTCTTGGTAGAGCATTAATTGTCGATTTTCCACAATACTACGACTGGTATAAACAAAAATGGTTTACCTATAATGGTATTCGTCAACCTAATAGAAATCGCTTGTTATGGCGGGACAATCAAGTCGACGGAATTAAGACCGGTCATACGAATGATGCAGGATTTTGTCTCGTCTCTTCTGCAAAACGGGATAACATGCGTTTATTGGCAGTAGTCCTTGGAGAACCAAGCGACTCTTCCCGTGCTGATGACAGTGAAAAATTACTCAATTATGGTTTTAGATTTTTTGAAACCCATCAGCTTTACAAATCAGGACAATCAATAACTGAACTTCCTCTTTATAAAGGTACAGTAGATAAAGTTACTGTAGGATTAACTGAAGATCAGTTTATCACGATTCCTACTGGGCAATACCAACGATTAAACATTTCAACTAAAGTTCCATCATACCTTGAGGCTCCAATTAAAAAGGGTGATAAAATAGGTGATTTAGTGGTTCAATTTGATAATAACGTCGTCTCAACCCGACCTCTTTATGCTTTACAAGATGTTGAATCAGGCGGTTTTTATACTCGAACCAAAGACTCCATTCGTTTAGCTTTCAAACGCTGGTTTGGCTCATAAAATTTATAGGATTGAGGATGAAAAAAACGACTCTTATTGAATTTCCCTGTTATTTTCCTATAAAAATAATAGGGAATAATTCTGCCGTTTTTTTTGAGGAAATTAAACAGATTACTATCACTCACTTTCCTAATATCGAGGATGAGGCATTGAGTCATAAGATGAGCAAGGACTCTAATTACTTGGCAATAACAGTTACTGTTTATGCTGAAAATCAAGAGATGCTTGATACGTTTTATAGAGCTGTCACTCAGCATCCCGAAGTAAAAATGGTTCTATAATGAAAATACGTCAGCTAGGTATTAAGGATTACAATGATGTTTGGCTGCTCATGAAAGAATTTACCCAAAAACGTGAGGCAGAAACACTCGATGAACTTTGGCTCCTAGAGCATTTTCCTGTTTATACCCAAGGGCAAGCAGGCAAACCCGAACATATCCTCAATCCTCAGTCCATACCCATAGTGCAGTCTGATCGAGGAGGACAAGTAACCTATCATGGACCTGGTCAGCTAGTTGCCTATGTATTAATGGATATTAGGAGAAAAAATTTAGGAATCAGATCGTTAGTGAGTAAATTGGAACAAATTTTAATCTCTGTCCTGGCTCAATATCAAATAGAAGGCTCTATTCGTTGCGGTGCACCAGGAGTATATGTCAAAGAACAAAAAATTGCTTCAATAGGATTAAGAGTAAAAAATGGCTGTACTTATCATGGAATTGCGCTCAATGTTGATATGGATTTAAACCCTTTTTCAGGAATAAATCCTTGTGGATTTGCAAAAATGGAAATGACTCAAATAAAACATTTCGTTCCTGATGTTCAAATCACTCAAGTTAATCAGCATTTCGTGCAATATTTTCTAGAACAATTTTATCCTTGAACACAATATGAATTTGTTCGTTGACTATGTACAACCGCTTACAGAATGGTTGCAACACAACCCTCGTTGGTCTTTATTCATTACCTTTCTAATTTCTTTAACAGAATCCTTGGCTATTGTAGGCAGCATAGTACCTGGGAGTGTCACTATGACCGCTATAGGGATCCTCGCTGGTTCTGGAATTATGCGTATTGATTTGACCTTATTGGCAGCTATTTTAGGGGCTGTTGCTGGAGATAGCCTAAGTTATACCTTGGGTTACTATTACAGCGATCGATTAACTGAAATTTGGCCATTTAGTAAATATCCCAAATGGATAGAATATGGTAAGGAATTCTTTAGAACACATGGTGGAAAAAGTGTGCTAATTGGTCGTTTTGTTGGTCCTTTGCGTTCAATTATTCCTGTCATCGCTGGAATATTGCATATGAAGCAATGGCGTTTTTTTGTAGCTAATGTCTTATCTGCAATTGGCTGGTCACTACTGTACGTTATGCCTGGCGTCGCAATCGGCGCAGCAAGTCACGAATTATCAGCAGAGAGTGCGACACGTTTATTTATACTGATACTTGTCTTACTTGCAGGGCTCTGGATTATTAGTTTAGTCATAAAGCGGCTCATTCGTTTGTTAAATAATTTTTTAACGGCTTATTTACACGATTTCTGGCTCAGGCTTAAAAACAACTCGCTATGGGCCTATGTATATAATGCATTTACTCCAAAAAGTGAAACAAACCATTATCCTACAGCTGCTCTTGTTCTAATAACCCTAGTGTGTATGCTCTGTTTTTTGATTCTTCTTGGCTTAACTGCTACAACACAATACCTAACTTATATTAATTTGCCTGTCTATCTGTTTTTGCAAAGTTTTAATACAATATCATTAAAAGTATTTTTTATCTTTTGCACCCAATTAACCTCTGCAATGACAATGATTAGCTTTTTTATTATTTGTTGTAGTTGGTTCATTTTTCATAAGAATAGAACAGCGATTATTTATTTATGCAGTCTGATTTTTATAAGCACTGTGGTAGCGCTATTACTTAACTCACTTATTCATAGTCCAAGACCATCGGGACTATTAGTGACTCCTCCTGGATCCTCTTTTCCGGCAACAAATCTTTTGATAGCCACTGGATTATACGGATTTATTTTATTTTACATTAATAGCACCTTTACCCTATTTGCGAACATACTGAAATCAATCCTATTTGTGATTTTGGGCTTTAGTGGATTAGGCTCTATCTATTTGGGAGATTATTGGCTCACTGACGTGTTAACATCCTATTTTGTAGGTACAACAATTTGTTTAATTCACTGTCTAGTATATAGAAAATCGAATATCACGATCAAGAAAGCAAGTCATTCATTGTTAATGATCTCTCCGCTTTTAATCGGCATTCTTTTAGCTTCAGTCACATCGACCTACATTAATTTTAAAACGCTATCCTATAATCACACACCCAACTATAAAAAATTTACTCTCAGTGAAGTAACATGGTGGGAGCAAGAAAAGCCTATTCTTCCTATGTATCAATACAGTAGAATCGGTAAACGAATCAGTTTATTGAACCTTCAATTCGCAGGTAATCTGGAATCATTGCAAAACAGCTTGAATGAGAATGGGTGGAAACTACAAACAGACTCATTTTTTATGAACTTACTTAAGCGTATGAATCAGCAACCAAACAGTATTAAACTCCCCTTATTGACCCAATTATATGAAAATAAAGCGCCCTTGCTCGTCATGACCTATACCGATCAAGAAACTAAGTTAACACTGGAGTTAAGGATTTGGGAGTCTAATTATAATTTACTTGAATCGAACCAGCCCCTATGGATAGGCAGCATTCATCCATCCAATCGCGCGAACAAGCAGATGAGTAACCAAGGTTATTTTCCAAAACTACTCAATCCATTAAAATATTTGTTTAAAAAAGATCACGGGTTTGCGGTCAAACAAATCAAATTCCCGGATACTATGATTAAAACCACAATCTATCCGACAGAGCCCTACTTAACCCTTGTAAAACAAAAAAATGAAGTCCTCGGTAAGTAAGCCCTACAAATAAGCATTTTTTTATTCATTACTGTCGAACTGCAATCAATCAGCTACATTTTAATGTAATTTTAAATCTCTGCTTTGCTTTTTGATTTCTTCGTATGCTAGTGTAGTTTCTTTGTGGCGTTCTCTAAACTGAGTAAAGACTAAAGGTTTGTCATGAAGTGCCTCTTGGGAAATACCTTCTAGCCTCTCATTATCTATACATCTATAAAAATTACTGTTATAACTATATAGTTTTAAAGTAAATACCATTTAACTTTGAGAGTATGCTCGAATGTATACACTGGGAAAACTAATCCAAGCTCTTTTTCCATTAATTGCACTAGTACTCTTTATTATTGGAATTAAAAGAAACGCCATTTATTATGTTATTTCATCTCTTTGGCTTAGCCTTATTGCTGTGTTAATTCATTTCCAATTTTCAGGAAATCAAATTTTTGGAACTTATTTTAACTATTTTAATGCAGGAATTTATTCATTTAATTTCTTTATATTGCTCCTTGCATTGATACAAGTGATGTCACATTTAAGTGCTGCTCGTCCCGCATTGAGATACACATACGCCTTTATTAGTTCCCTTATGGTTGTAGGCGCGTTTATTGTAATCAGTAATCTTTGGATTAATGCTTTTTTTATAGAAAATAAGTTGGAAGGCACTCCCATAATGCAAGTAGCTCTGTTTCAAAAACCAGATTATTGTGGCAATAAGTATGTTTTTTACAAAATTGATCAAGACAGCACTGTCACATACCTCTGCCCCAATTATTATGGTTTGTTACCTTCAATTGGACACTTAGCAACAAGTCCAGATTTCATCACAACACAATTATCATTACCTGTTAAAAAACAATTACTTTTGAAGCAAAAAAATAAGAGTTAATGTATTAATAAATGATTAAAAAGGGTTACGTAGTCCTGATTCGGTCTGGAGGTTAAATTGTTCTTTGGGTTAATCTTTGATAATATGCCAATAATTCAGCACTTTAATATTTATATGAAACGGTTCTTATCTATTACCATAATGATTCTTAGTTTCAATTGCCATGCAATGGCCCCTAAACTTAATTGGGACCAAGCGGTTGACAAAGCAATAAAACGCTATGGTTTACGAGTTGAACCCCGGCTCAAATCTTACTTCTCCAAAGCAAAAGTCAGTTATCCCCCAAGTGAGATCGCCTTACTCGCTTTTAAATCAGAAAGAAAAGTAGAGCTATGGGCTAAAAATACCAATCAAAAATGGAAACATATACACGACTATCCGTTAACTGGTTTTAGTGGTCGGCTAGGACCTAAGTTACGTGAAAATGACAAACAAATTCCTGAAGGGGTTTATAGACTGGTTAATTTCAACCCTTTTAGTAGTATGCATTTATCCATGATGATTAATTATCCCAATAATTTTGATAAGCAAAAAGGTTATCAAGATGGGAGAAGAAACTTAGGAAATAATATTTTTATTCATGGTAAAAATTTATCGGTGGGTTGTTTGGCTGTAGGCGATCTAGCCATAGATCAGCTTTTTATTTTGGCACGTCGTGTTGGTCTTGATAACATTCAAGTCATTATTGCCCCAAATGATTTGCGCAAAGGTAAACCATCAACTTCTACATTTGCTCAACCCAGATGGCTTCCTGAATTATATAAACAAATTGCAGAGTCCCTTAAACCCTTTAGTCACAAAAACTATACGGTTTAAGATCGAGTGATAAATCAGATGTAGGTTGCCAAGCACCAACCTACACATATGAGAATCAATTTTTGGTTGTTTCTTAGCCCAGATTTGCCTAGCGCAATCAGGAAATTACACTCTAGGGGTCGATACGCTTCAAGCTTTTTCAATTATTCCTTTGGTAAAGAAGCCAAAAACTCAGTAACCTCTTTTGGGGTTAATTCATAACACTGTCCCCGTGACAAGTACCTTGGCATAGTGAGTAGACCGTAGCGTATACGTATTAACCGGCTGACTTCGACACCTTGCGACTCCCATAGGCGGCGGACTTCTCGATTACGCCCCTCATTTAAAGTCACATGATACCAAGAGTTAGCCCCCTCACCGCCGCGAAATTCTAAACGAGTAAATTTAGCGACTCCATCTTCCAGTTCAACTCCCTTTTGTAGCTTGTTTAAGGCTTCAGGACTCACCTGACCATGCACTCTCACAGCATATTCCCTTTCTAAACCATATTTGGGGTGCATTAACTGATTGGCTAAATCACCATTATTCGTAAAGATAAGCAACCCAGAGGTGTTCAAATCCAAACGTCCTACTTGCACCCAACGACCTTGTCTTAAGTGAGGTAAATGATCAAAAACTGTTTTTTCAAATTTAGGATCATGGCGGCTAGAAATTTCTCCAACAGGCTTATGGTACAGAAGAATACGTACATTTTGTCTTACCTTAAGTGGATTGGGAATTAATTTTCCTTTTACCGTGATCTTATCTTCAGCACTTGCTGAGTCCCCTAATTTAACCGGTTTTCCATTCACTTGTACCCAGCCATTCTCTATCCATCGCTCCATTTCTCGTCGCGATCCAAGACCTGCTTGGCTTAGTATTTTTTGTAACCTTTCGCTGCTCATTCGGTAGTATACTCTTCGTTAGGATTGTGTAAGGTTAATGCTTCCATGACCTCAGGTAAGGTTGGAAGTTCATTTAAATATTTTAAATTAAAATAATTTAAAAATTCTCTCGTCGTTGTATATACAGCAGGTTTACCTGCTACATTTTTATAACCGGAAATACGAATCCATTCTCTCTCCAGCAGTGTTTTCATTATTTGACTGCTTACTGCGACTCCACGCAGCTCTTCGATATCTGCTCGAGTAACGGGTTGCTTATAAGCAATAATGGCTAAAGTTTCAAGTAAAGCACGCGAGTATTTTGCGGGTTTCTCAATTTGCATTCGCGCAATCCAGTTACTGTATTCTTTTTTTGTTTGAATAATAAACCCAGTTGCGACTTGTACCAAATCAAAAGATCGAGATGCATACTCCTCCTTTAGGTCATTGATAATAACACTTAAATACTCTTTAGTGGGTCTTTGCCACTCATCAAAGACCTCTAACATTCTATCAAGAGATACGGGTTCATTACTGCTTAAGAGTAATGCTTCCACTATGTTTTTTAACTCCTTTTCATCCATTTTATGCTGCCTGTAAATGTATTGGTGAAAATGGTTCATTTTGCGTAATCACAATCAGTGATTGTCGTGCTAACTCTAAAATAGCCAACAAAGAGACAACCAATCCAATTCGACCTTCTTTATTAGAAAATAATTGATTAAATTCCAAGAGCTTGTGTTCTTGTAGCTGAATTAATATATCGCTCATACGCTCACGAACAGATAACGCTTCACGAGAGACCTGATGATGACTTATTTGTTCTTCTCTTTTCAATAATGATTTCATTGCATCAATTAAATCCTCGAGCGTCACTTCTGGGTGCACGATTATCCTCTCAAGCTCTGAGGGGACTACTTGAATCATAAAGTGATCACGCTCTTGTCGAGGGAGTGCATCAAGCAGCTCTGCTGCAATTTTTATTTGTTCATAGGCTTGTAATTTTCTTACGAGTGCCATTCGAGGGTCCTCTTCCTCTTCATCACTAGTAGGTGGTGCTGGTAGTAATAACCGTGACTTAATTTCTGCAAGCATTGCAGCCATCAACAAATAATCAGCGGCTAACTCCAATCGTCTACATTCCATTAATTGAATGTAATGCAAATATTGATTGGTAATACTCACAATAGGAATATCTAAGATATCAATATTCTGTTTGCGTATGAGATATAAAAGCAAATCGAGCGGACCGCTAAATGAATCCAGCAGAACTTCAAGCGCATCTGGAGGAATAAATAAATCATCCGGAAGCTCTGTAAGCTCCTTACCATCAACTATTGCTTTCACTTCCGGATTGCTTGATATTTCAATATCCATGCTAACAACTCATTCTTATTCAGCTGGTCAGTACACTTTCAAAGATCGACATAATCAACGATAGAATGGGTAAACCTGGACCTACGGTCATTATTCTAAAAAATTTATGTCATTCCCAAACAAAAACAGACGGGAATCTATTCTCAAAGTAGTCTTATGCCGCACTAAAAAGAAACTCCCGCCTTCGCGGGAACGACAGTTTCTATCTAATAATAATGAAGCCCGTGGTGATTATTATAACACGCAAGAGCCCCCATACTGGAGACATCAATAATCGAGTCCCATGACTTCTCGAACCGTACTCAAATTTTTACTAGCCACTTCTCGCGCTGCCTCACTCCCCTCAGAAACGATTCGTTTCACGGAGCTTAAATCAGATTCATATTCAGAAATTGCTTCCTGGATAGGCTGTAGCTCTTTGTTAATTGCATCCACAACAGGTCTTTTACATTCAATACAACCAATCCCTGCAGAACGACATCCATTTTGTACCCAATCTTTCACTTCATTATTTGAGTAAATTTTATGAAATTGCCAAACTGGGCATTTCTCTGGCTCGCCTGGGTCGGTTCGTTTGACTCGTGCTGGATCAGTTGGCATCGTCAATACCTTTTTTTCGACTTGTGCCGGCGGCTCTCTTAACATAATTGTATTGTGATAAGACTTAGACATCTTTTGTCCATCAAGCCCAGGCATCTTGGCAGTCTCTGTCAGTAATGGATGCGGTTCTGGGAGAATAATTTTACCACTACCCTCTAAATAGCCTAATAAACGCTCTTTATCGCCGATAGATAAATTAGACTGATCCTCTAAAAGAGCCTGTGCTGTTTTAATCGCTTCGTGATTCCCATGCTCCTGAAATTGTCGACGTAATTCACTATAATATTTGCTGTTCTTTTTCCCCATTTTTTTAATTGCTTCAGCAGCAAGCTCTTCGAAATTAGGCTCCTTACCATAGATGTGATTAAATCGACGCGCAATTTCTCGGGTCAACTCAATATGAGATACCTGATCTTCGCCAACTGGAACATAATCGGCATGATAAATTAGAACATCGGCACTTTGTAATAAGGGATAGCCTAAAAAACCATAAGTGGATAAATCCTTCTCTTTTATTTTTTCTTGCTGATCTTTAAAGCTGGGCACTCTTTCAAGCCAGCCCAAAGGGGTAATCATGGATAAGAGTAAATGAAGCTCTGCATGTTCTGGGACCCATGATTGAATAAATATTCGTGATAATCCAGGATTTACGCCACAAGCTAGCCAATCAATAATCATATCCCATAAATGGTTTTCGATAAAACCAGGTTCATCATATTGTGTTGTCAAGCCGTGCCAATCGGCTGCAAAAAAGAAGCAATCATATTGATGTTGTAATTTAATCCAATTTTTTATTACACCATGGTAGTGCCCAAGATGTAATCTTCCGCTGACTCGCATTCCAGAAACAACTCGTTTATTGGAACTAAATAGTGCTGACATCAATATCCTCTTTTTTTAATTATTAATTATCTAAAGGGCTCAGGATCACCTTTACCCTCCCTTATTATCACTGGATAATCACCAGTTAAATCAACTACCGTTGTGGGTTCATGCCCACAATTACCCCCATCAATAACCAAATCGATTTGATTTCCCAAAAGATCTCGAATCGCTTCTGGTTCACTTAATGGCGCCTTGGCACCAGGAAGAATTAATGTGGTGCTCATTAAAGGAGCATCAAGACAATCCAACAGTGCCAGTGTAATCAGGTTATTAGGAACCCGTAATCCTAATGTCTTTCTTTTTGGATGCAACATTAAACGAGGAACCTCATGTGTTGCATTAAGAATAAAAGTATAGGAACCCGGTGTGAATGCTTTCAATAATCGAAATATTGGATTTGATACTCGAGCATACGTGCCAAGTTGCGATAGATCACGGCATACAAGAGTCATATTATGATTCTTATCCAATTGACGTAATTTTCTAATGCGTTCGAGCGCGGCCTTGTTCCCCAAACTACAACCTAATGCGTAGCCTGAATCTGTGGGATAAACAATTAAACCACCTTCCTCAATAACATTTACCGCCTTTCTCAACAAACGAGCTTGCGGATTATCAGGATGTAATGCAAAAAACTGACTCATAAAGTCCCCTGTTATATGTTCCATTCATGCCAAATAGGCGTACAGTTTGCTGGTAGCTGTTTTTGACCACCAAGATTAACACGTGAAGTGCGATCACTATGATAGTCTGAACCAGAAGAACCTAATAAATGAAAACGAAGACATGTTGCAGCCATTTCATTAACTTCAGTTACTGTCATTTCCCCCGAGACGACTTCTATTCCTACTCCACCTGCTTCTTTAAACTCATTAATTAACTCATGCAATTTAGAACGCGTCAATCCATATTTAAGTGGGTGAGCGATGACTGCCTGGCCGCCAGCAGCAATAATGCCCTGCACTGCTTCTTGAAGGCTAATCCAGAGAGTAGACACATAGGCACACTTACCTCTTCCTAAAAAGCGTTTAAATGCGGCCGCAAGATCCTTAACCATTCCTTCATTAACAAGAAGTTGTGCAAAATGAGGTCTTCCGACTCGTTCATGACCTGCCAAATGACATGCTTTTAAGTAAGCATCGGAAATACCAAGTGATTCTAAAGCGCTACCAATTTGCTGCGCGCGATTAACTCTACTTTGATTTTGCCGCTCAATCAGTTCCAGAAAATCTGCAGTATGATTTATTTGATAACCAAGAATGTGTAATTCATGCTTTTTCCATCGAACACTAAATTCTATGCCATTTATTATTTTAATGGATGTCGCAGCGGTTGCATCAAGTAATTCTGAATAACCGGCAACAGTATCGTGATCGGTGAGTGACAAACACCTTATCTTTTGATTTTGCGCTTTTTGTATTAGTTCTTTTGGACTTAAAACTCCATCAGAAAAACTGCTATGACAATGAAGATCGATCATGAATTCGTGTTATATCAAAAAGAATGATTGTAGCATAAATCTTGCAGAAGATGTGCTTTCTGCACTATTCTTGCATACCTATATTTTTCAAGGTCAAAAAGTATTATAAATACTATACTCATAATATATATTACTTTATTGAGGAAAACCAAAAAATAATGATTCACAATGTTCATCACGTTAAATTATGCCGAAAATCGATTGCTGCGCGAAATAACAAACAAGCAGATTTTCTCGATTCAATTGATCGATCTGACATAACTTTCGCTGTTGGTCCTGCTGGAACAGGGAAGACTTATTTGGCTGTATCTAAAGCCATACAATGTTTTGAAAAAGGGGAAGTACAAAGATTGATTTTTGTTAGACCCGCAGTTGAAGCAGGTGAAAAATTAGGTTTCCTACCAGGAGACTTGGTGGAAAAGGTATTACCCTATTTAAGACCAATTTATGATGCTTTATATGAAATGATAGGTTTTAAAGAAACACAAAAATTAATTCAAACTGATATAATCGAAGTTTTACCTTTGGCATTTATGCGCGGACGAACTTTAAATGAATCATTTATTATTTTAGATGAGGCGCAAAATACGACT